>NZ_JAQVGQ010000006.1:7164-21790 GCF_028696615.1 Immundisolibacter sp.
CGAGGCAAGGATGCCCCGGCCTGAATCAAGGGCCAAAGCCCGTCCTTCACGCGCGCTGGCATATCCGCTGCGCCCGCTTTCGCCAATGGTGAAGGCATGTCTTGCCATCGGCTGCGCCGTTGTCATGCTGTCGGCGGTCTGCGGCAAGCGCCCAGGTGCGTGCCTGGTTGCGGTAAAGGCAGGCCGTGTGCGCCGGGCAACGCCCGCAACGGGCAGCGCGCCCCGGCGTCAGCGGCCGAAGATAGCCTCGGCGCGCCAGATCGTCGAGCATCAGCTCGACCAATTCGGTGCTCACGCCGAGCGCGCGCGCCAGCTCGGCGCTGCACGTGGTTCCGGCCTGGGCAACCTGCTGCAGCAACCGTCTAAGCATGTCCGCCTCAGATACCTAACAGGCCGTTGAAAAAGGGCTTCTTGCCCTTTTTCAACTCGGCTCGTCGCGGCACATGTCCGCGACGAACCTCCGCCAATCAAGCGCCTGACGCGCTCGATTGGCGGGCAAGCCAGCCCTGGCTTGCCTTGACAGGTCGTTGAAAAAGATTTTCAACGGCCCGCTAACCAGCGGGCGCCGTGGTAGACGGCAATCCCGGCGGCGAGCGCGATCGCCAGCAGCAGCACCACGCTGAACAGCGTCCAGCGCCAGCTGCGCGTCTCCGCGCGCATGACCGCCACCGTCGCCACGCAGGGGATGAACAGCATCACGACGGCGAGGAAGGCGAGGCCCGTGGCCGGTGCCACCAGCGCCGCCAGGGTGGCGGCGAGTCCCTGCGCGGATGCCTGGCTGCCAAAGAGAATGCCGAGCGTGGCGATGGCATTCTCCTTGGCGACGAAGCTGGCGAGCAGCGCCACCAGCAGGCGCCAGTCCATGCCCATGAGCTGCCCGAGCGGCGCCAGCGCTTGTCCGAAGCGGGCGAGATAACTGGTTTCGATCGTCGGGCCGGGAAAGCTCGCGAGCCCCCACATCGCGACCGCCGCCACCAGGATGATGGACCCGGCGCGGCGCAGAAAAGCCGCGGTGTTGTGCCACACGAACAGACCGACGGCGCGCGCGTTCGGCGCATGGTAGAGCGGCAACTCCATGATGAAGGCCGCGCGCTGGCCGCGAAACACTGTGCGGCTGAGCACGATCCCCACCAGCGCCAGCACGACCAGATTGAGCGCCACCAGGCCGAGCGCGTAGGCCCATGCCCAGCGGCCGAAGAACACCGGCGTGAGGAACACGAGCACCGCGAGTCGGGCGCTGCACGGCACCAGCGGCGCGAGCAGGATGGTGAGCAGCCGTCCGCCGGGCGACTCGATCACGCGCGTGCCGAGCACTGCCGGCACGTTGCAGCCAAAGCCGAGGAACAGCGGCAGGAAGCTCTTGCCGTGCAGGCCGAGCGCGTGCATGAAGCGATCCATGACGTAGGCGGCGCGCGCGAGATAGCCGCTGTCCTCCAGCAGCGCCAGCACGGCGAAAAACACGGCAAGGATCGGCACGAAGGTGATGACCATGCCGGCGCCGCCGAGCACGCCGTCCGCCAGCAGACCGGCGAGCCGGGGCGACCCTGCCAGGGCAGCATGGGCCCAGCGCTGCAATGGCACCACCACGCCCGTCTCGAGCCAGCGCTGCGCCGGCGCCGCGAGGGTGAACGTCAGCCAGAAGGTCGAGCCGAACACGGCGAACAGCAGCGCAAGCCCCCACAGCGGATGCACCGCGATCCGGTCCAGGCGATCGGTAACGCTGGTCCGGCCCACGGCAGGTCGGGTGACCGCCGCGCGAACCATGCGCCCGATCCACTCGTAGCGGCCGCCGGCGATGTCGAGCACCGCGTCTTCGTGCTGGGCGAGCAGCGCCGCAATCGCCTGCCAATTGGATTCCGCCAGCCAGGAACGGGCCAGGGCCGTGATCTCGCCATCGCCTTCCAGCAGCTTGAGCGCCACCCAGTCGGCTTCGTAGGGAGGCGGCACGTGCGTGCCGAGCAGGGCGCGGACCTGCGCCAGCACTTCGCGGTGCGGTGAGGCGATCTGCGGGCGCGCGGGCCGAAACGTTTCGGGTGCGCGAGCGAGCGCCACGGCGGCCGCGATCAGTTCGGCCACCCCCTGGTTGCGGCTGGCCACCAATGGCACCACTGGCAGCCCCAGGGCCGCGGCCAGCACGTGCGGCTCGATCTCGACGCCCTCGCTTTGAGCCACATCCATCATGTTGAGCCCGAGCACCACCGGCACCGGCAGGATCAGCAGCTCGGCCAGCAGATAGAGGCTGCGCTCCAGGGCGGCGGCGTTGGCGATCATCACCACCACGTCCGGCTGCTCCCGGATGATGTAGTCGCGTGCGATCCGTTCCTCCTGCGAGCCGGCGCTCAGGCCGTAGGTGCCCGGCAGGTCGACGACGGTGACCGGCGTGCCGTCGCGAACCAGCGTGCCCTCCTTGCGCTCCACGGTCTTGCCCGGCCAGTTGCCGACGTGCTGGGACAGGCCGGTGAGCAGATTGAAGATCGTGGACTTGCCGACGTTCGGGGGGCCGGCGAGCGCCACCACGATCGTCTTTTTTTCTTGCACTTGCCGGGGCGCGCTCATGCAAAGGGCTCCACCAGAACCTTGGCCGCCTCGCCGCGTCCGAGGGCGATGCGGGTGTCGTGCACACTCACCAGCAGCGGGCCGCGCCCCGGGTTTTGCAGCATTTTGAGCGATGCGCCCGCGACCAGCCCCAGGGTGCACAGGCGGCCGGCCAGCTCGCGGCCGCCGGTGAGCCGCCGCACCACGGCCTGACCGCCTGGCGGGAGCTGATCGAGCGATATCGTGCGGGACGTGGTCATCGGGGGCGTTCCTGCATCGCCGGGTCGTGCGGAAGCGAGTAGCCGGCACCGTACAGCGACGGCGCCGGCCGGTAGCGCGGGCCCGAAAGGCGCGCCCGCTCGCGTCGATGGCGCAGCGCAGCGTAACCCATCACCCGCCCGCGTCCGGATTGTATGGTCGCGCTTCAGGAACCGATGATTTATTCAGCGGTTTCCTCCGGGGCAGGATGCCCCGGCATGAATCAAGGGCGTATGCCATTGATTCATGGAGCGTCGCGCGGGCGTGTACCGCGCGACGGCGAGCTGAAAAATTCCATGGACGGAATTTTTCAGCCCTTCCTTAAGGCGCCTTTGGAGGCCTGCGATGGCGGGTCGACGCAGCGCGTCGGCTGCGCGCCGCCGGCGTGCAGGAACTGGTCGATCAGCGACCGCAAGTGCCGCCCGGCGCCGTAGCCGTCGCCGGTGGCGAGCGCCCGCAGCGCCTCGGCATGGCCGGCGATGAACTGCGGCAGGCGGTTGCGCACGCGCTCGGCGGCGATGCGCGTGCGCACCGCCCAGTGCTGCGAGTCCCACACGCGCAGGAACTCGCGGTTGCCGGACATGAGGATCACGCGGCGGTGGAAGTCCTGGATGGCGCGGCTGTAGCCGGCCGGGTCGTGGTGCCGCGCGGCGCGTTCGAGGTCATCGAAGGCGCGCCCCAGCGCCAGCAGGTCCTCGGCGCTGCACGGCACGGCGAGCTGCGCGGCGCGCTCCTCCAGCGTGGCGCGCAGCTCGTAGGCGTCGGCCAGATCGGCCGCGTCGGCGCCGCGCACCCAGCTGCCGCGAAAGCGCTGCGAGCGCACCAGGCCGATCATCTCGAGCTCGCGCAGCGCCTCGCGCACCGGCGTCTGGCTGGAGCCGAACTCCTGCGCCAGCGCCAGTTCCTTGAGCTGCGTGCCGGGCGGGTAGCTGCCGTCGAGGATGCGTGTGAGCACGATCTCGCGGATGCGGTCGCTCAGGCACACCCGCTCGAGCGCCGGCGTTTCGCCGGGCGTGCTCACGGCGCGCTCCCGGCCGCCGGCACCACCTGCACGCGCACGCCGTCGACGATGTCGTCAGGCGGGTTCACGATCACCCGCTCGCCGGGCTCGATGCCGGCGACGATTTCGATTTCCTTGCCGAAGTCGCGCCCGGCGGTGACCGGCTTCAGCTGCACCGTATCGTCCTGGCCCAGACTCGCCACCTGTAGCCCCTCGGCGCGAAACAGCAGCGTGTTGATCGGCAGGCGCACGCTGCGGCGGGTGGCCGGCAGCGTGAAGTGCACCTCGGCGTAGCCGCCGGACAGCAGCGCGCCGTCGGCGTTGTCGAGCTCGAGCTCGACCAGCAGCGAGCGCGACAGCGGGTCGAGTGCGTCGGCGGTGCGCACCACCCGCGCCGGGAAATTTTGCTTGGGATGTTCGGCAAAGCGCAGCTGCGCTTGCTGACCGAGCTCGATGGCGCTGCTGTCGGTTTGCGGCACGCGTACCTTCACGCGCAGGCGATCGCTCTGCGCCAGATCGAACAAGGCGGTGCCGCCGCCGCCGGCCGAGATCAGTGCCCCGGTATCGACGTGGCGCGCCGTGACCACGGCATCGAACGGCGCCAGCACGCGCTTGAACGCCTGCATCTGGGTCAGGCGGTCGACGTTGGCGGCGGCCGCGGCGCGCCGCGCCGACTGCGCGTCCGCGGCGGCGGTTTTCTCGTCGGCGTCCTGGCGGGGTACCGCGCCACGTGCGACCAGCGCCTGCCAGCGCGCGGCGGTGGTGTGCGCCAGTTTTTCATCGGCCTCGGCGGTGGCCAGATCGGCGCGCGCCTGGCGCAGCTGGTCGTCGATTTCCGGGGTGTCGATTTCGGCCAGCAGCTGGCCGGTCTCGACGCGTGCGCCGATGTCGACCAGCCAGCGTCTGAGATAGCCGTCGACGCGGGCATGCAGCACGGTGCCGGTGTAGGGCTCGACCGAGCCCGGCAGCACCAGTTCCGAACTGTTGGGCCCGGCCGGGGCTTCGAGCACCACTACCTTGGGCACCGCCGCCGCGGCGGCCGATTGTTCGAGCGCGGCGTAGGCGGCGCGCCGGGCGAGGATGCCCTGCGCCGCCGCGGCGAGCGCCAGCAGCACCAGCGCCGGCACCAGGAGGCGCCGGCCGCGGCCGGGACGATGCGTAGGAACGGACGGCGCTTCGGACATGGCGGCTCTCAATGGGCTGGCTGCGCGGCGCGCCCACGCAGCAGGGAAAACACGGTCGGCACGAAAAACAGCGTGGCCGCGGTGGCGGCCAGCAGACCGCCGATCACCGCCCGGCCGAGCGGCGCGTTCTGCTCACCGCCCTCACCGAAGCCGAGCGCCATCGGCAGCATGCCGATCACCATCGCCAGCGCCGTGATCAGCACCGGGCGCAGGCGCGTGTGGCCGGCGGCGAGCGCGGCGGTGCGGGCGTCGTCGCCGTGCTGCATGCGCTCGCGGGCGAAGCTCACCACCAGGATGCTGTTGGCGGTGGCCACGCCCATGCACATGATGGCGCCGGTCAGGGCCGGCACGCTGAGCGTGGTGTGCGTCAAAAACAGCATCCACACGATGCCGGCCAGCGCCGCCGGCAGCGCCGTGATGATGATGAACGGGTCCAGCCAGGACTGGAAATTCACCACGATCAGCAGGTAGACGAGCAGGATCGCGAAGGCGAGGCCGAAGTACAGGCCGCCGAACGAGCTTTGCATGGTGCGGATCTGGCCGCCCACCAGTACCCGGCTGCCGCGCGGCAGCATGCCGGCCATCGCGTCGATGGTGTGCTGGATGTCGCGCCCGACCGCGCCGAGATCCCGCCCGTGGGCGGCGGCGTACAGGTCGATCACCGGCATCACGTTGTAGTGGCTGACCACCGCCGGGCCCACGCCGCGACCGAGCCGCGCCACCGCCGACAGCACCTGCGGCGCGCCGCCGGTGGTGCCAAGCGGCGTGCCGGCGAGGTCCTGCAGCGAGTCGATGCGGTACTGCGGCGCCTGCGTGACCAGCGGGTAGGACACGCCGTTGCGCGGGTCGACCCAGAACGTGGGCGCGGTCTGGAAGCTGCCGGACAGAGCTACCAGCAGGTCGCTGGCCACGTCGCGCTGGGTGAGGCCGATCTGCGCGGCGCGGCTGCGGTCCACCGCCACGCGCAGCTCCGGATAGTCCATCGCCTGCTGGATGCGCAGGTCGACGATGCCCGGAATGCGCCGCAGCCGGTGCAGCAGCTCGCGCGCGTAGGCGAGGTTCTCCTGCAGGCGCGGGCCGACCACCTGCACGTCGATCGGCGCCGGCAGGCCGAAATTGAGGATCTGGCTCACGATGTCGGCCGGCAGGAAGGCGAAGCCGACCGCCGGAAAGCGCTGCGGCAGGTCGGCGCGCAGCGCCTCGATGTACTCGCGGCTCGGCCGGTGGCCCTCGGCCAGCGAAATCAGAATGTCGGCGTCGGCAGGGCCGATGGTGCCCGAGTTGCTGTAACTGACGTTGATGCCGCTGACCGGCAGGCCGATGTTGTCGGTGAGGCTGAGCCGCTCCGCGGCCGGGATGACGGCGTTGATGCGTTCTTCCACCTGATCGACCAGGCGCGCGGTTTCCTCGATGCGCGTGCCGGTGGGCGCGCGCAGGTGCAGCTTGATCTGCCCGCCGTCGACCTCCGGGAAGAAGTTCTCGCCCAGATACGGCGCGAGCAGCAGCGAGGCCGCCACCGCCAGCAAGAACAGCGCCGCAAAGCGCTTGCCGTGATTCAGGCAGCCGGCGAGGGTTTGCCGATAGCCCTCGCGCAGCGCCTCGAAGCGCCGCTCGAAGCCGTGCTGCAGGCGCGCGAACGGGCCGCGGGTGAGCTCGTGCGGGCGGTGCGCGCGCAGCCAGTACTTGGCAAGCGTCGGCACCAGCGTGCGCGAGAGCACGTACGACGCGAGCATGGCGTACACCACCGCCTGCGCCAGCGGCACGAACAGGTACCGCGCCACGCCGGTCAGGAAGAACATCGGCACGAACACGATGCAGATGGCGAGCGTGGACACCAGCGCCGGCAGCGCGATCTGCTGCGCGCCGTCGAGGATGGCGGTCTCGACGTCCTTGCCCTGCTCGAGGTGCCAGTTGATGTTCTCGACCGCCACCGTGGCGTCGTCGACCAGGATGCCGACGGCGAGCGCGAGGCCGCCCAGCGTCATCACGTTGATGGTCTCGCCGAGCGCCCACAGCACGGCGATCGAGCTGAGCACCGACAGCGGGATCGAGATGGTGATGATCAGCGTGCTGCGCAGCGAGCCCAGGAACAGCAGGATCAGCAGCGCCGTCAGCGCGGCGGCGATGACGCCCTCGCGCACCACACCGTTCACGGCCGCGCGTACGAACACCGACTGATCGCCGATGGCGTGCAGTTTCAGGCTCGGCGGCAGGCTGGCCAGCACCTGCGGCAGGCGCGCCTTGATGCCCTCGATCACCGCCAGCGTGGAGGCGGTGCCCATGCGCTGCACCGACAGCAGCACCGCGCGGTGGCCGTCGGTGCGCACGATGTTGGTCTGCGGGCCGGCGCCGTCGCGCACGTGCGCCACGTCGCGCACGTACAGCGTGGCGCCGTTCACCGTGCGCAGCGGCAGATCGTTCAGCTCGTCGAGCACCAGCGGGCTCGCGTTGAGCTTCACGTTGTACTCGTAGGGGCCCATCTTCTGCGTGCCGGCCGGCACGATCAGGTTCTGCCGGCCGATGGCGTCGGTCACCTCCTGCGGGGAGATGCCATGCGCGCGCAGCGCCGCCGGGTCGAGGTCGACCTGCACCTGGCGCTGCCTGCCGCCGAACGGAAACGGCATGCCCGCTCCCGGCACCGTGAACAGCTGCGGGCGGATGAAGGTGAAGCCCAGATCGAACAGCTCCTGCTCGGACAGCGCGTCCGAGGTCAGCGCCAGCTGGATCACCGGCACCGTGGTGGCGTCGTAGCTCATGATCAGCGGCGGCGTGGTGCCAGGCGGCGAGTTGCGCAGCAGCGTCTGCGCGATGGCCGTCACCTGGCTCAGCGCCACGCTGACGTTGGCGTTCGGCTGGAAGAACAGCTTGGTCACGTTCACGCCGGCCAGCGATTGCGAGTCGATGTGCTCGACGTCGTTCACGGTGGTGGTCAGCGCCCGCTCGAAGCCGCCGGTGACGCGGTTGGCCATGTCCTCCGGCGAGAGACCCGTGTACGACCACACCACGCTGATCACCGGAATGTCGATGCGCGGCAGGATGTCCACCGCCATGCGCGTGATGGCCAGCGCCCCCGTCAGCAGGATCAGCAGCGCCAGCACGAAAAACGTATACGGGCGCTGTAGCGCAATGCGGACGATCCACATGGGGGCGGTCTTCGCGGGTGGGGGCGATCGATTATCGATAATCTAGCACCAACACCACCCAAAAACGCCAGGCGCGGATCGATTCGCCGCTTGCGCCAGGCGCAGGCCATGTAGGATGCGGTGAGGTACGAACCGCATCGTTCGGGCTGAATCATTCAGTGGTGCCCGTCCCGGGCATGTACCGCTGCGTCCTGCTTGACCGGATTCCAATGGAAATGCCGAAAAAATCCACGGACGGATGTTTTCGGCGTCTCTTGCCGATCCTGTTCGTGGCGTTGTGCGGCCTGATCGTCGGCCGCGGCGCGACGGCGTCGAGTGGTGCCGCCGAACGGCGGCCGGCGGTGCCGATCCTGGTCTATCACCGCTTCGGGCCCACCGTGGCCGATGCGATGACGGTGACCACGGCGGTGTTCGAGGAGCAGCTCGCCTGGCTGCGCGCGCACGACTAGCGGATCATCCCTTTGCGCGACCTGCTCGGCAGCCTGAGCGGCACGGCGGACCCGCTGCCGCCGCGGGCGGTGGTCATCACCGCCGATGACGGGCATGAGTCCGTCTATTCCGACATGTGGCCGCTGATCCGGCGCGAGCGGTTGCCGGTGACGCTGTTCGTCTATCCGTCGGCGATCTCGAACGCCCGCTACGCACTCACCTGGCCGCAGCTTTCGGAAATGAAGGACAGCGGCCTCGTCGACGTGCAGTCGCACAGTTACTGGCACCCCAATTTCCACTGCGAGCGGGCGCGCCTGTCGGCGGATGCCTACCGGGCGCTGGTCATGACGCAGCTGACGAAATCGCGGGACGTCATCGCCCGGCGGCTCGGCGGGCCGGTGGACCTGCTGGCCTGGCCGTTCGGCATCCACGACGCCCAGCTCGAACAATGGGCCCGCGAGGCCGGCTATGTGGCGGCGTTCACGCTGGAGCGGCGCGCCGCCCGGCGTGGTGACGATCCGCTTGCGCTGCCGCGCTACCTGATGACCGATCGCGACCGCGGCGCGCGTCTGGCGGCGATCGTCGCCGGTGACGGGCGGTGAGGGGCGGGCGGCTCGCCGCGCTGGCGCCGGCGTTGCTCGGTGCGGCGCTGGCGCGGGCCGAGGTAGCGGGCCGGGTGGTCGATGCGCGCACTGGCGCGCCGATCGGCGATGCCATCGTCACGGTCGATGCGCGCGCGATCCGCACCGACGCCGACGGCTGGTTCCTCGTCGATGGCTTTCCCGGGGTCGTGCGCGTGCGCGCCGTCGGCTATCGTCGAACCGAAATCGCCACCGGGCCGGCCGGCGCGGCGCCGCTGGAGGTGCGCCTCCTGCCGTTCGCACCGAAGGCGCTTTACCTGTCGTTTTACGGCATCGGCAACGCGCGGCTGCGTCATGCGGCGCTCGATCTCGTCCGGCGCACGCCGCTGAACGCGCTGGTCATCGACGTCAAGGGCGATCGCGGTCTGGTGGCCTACCCGAGCGCCGTGGCGCTGGCCGGCGAGATCGGCGCCCAGCGGTTCATTACCATCCCCGATCTGCCCGCGCTGCTGCGCACCTTGCATGAGGAAGGCATCTACACCATCGCCCGCATCGTGGTATTCAAGGACGACCCGCTGGCCGGCGCCCGGCCGGATCTGGCGGTACGGCGCCGCGACGGCAGCCTGTTTCGCGACCGCTAGGGCCTGCGCTGGATCGATCCGACCCGGCAGGAGGCCTGGGATTACGATCTTTCGATTGCCGCCGAGGCGGCCGCGGCCGGGTTCGATGAGATCCAGTTCGACTACCTGCGCTTTGCGGACAGCAGGGACGTGCGGTTTTCGCAGCCGAACACCGAGGCCAACCGCACCCGCGCGATCACCGGCTTTCTGGATGCCGCCCGCGAGCGCCTGACGCGGTACAACGTGTTTCTCGCCGTCGACGTGTTCGGCTATGTGTGCTGGAACCTCGACGACACGCACATCGGCCAGCCGCTCGAAGCCATCCTGCCGCGCGTCGATTACCTGTCGCCGATGCTGTACCCGTCGAGCTTTCAGTTCGGCATCCCGGGCTGCCCGAACCCGGTGGCGCACGTCGCCGAGATCGTCGGTCGCTCGCTCGAGCGGGTGCGCGAGCGCACCCACGCCTCGCCGCAGCGCATCCGGCCGTGGCTGCAGGCGTTTCGGGATTACGCCTTCGACCGGCGCGAGTTCGGCCCGGCGCTGATCGAGCAGCAGATCCGCGCCGCCGAGGCTTTCGGCAGCAACGGCTGGATGCTGTGGAACCCGCGCAATGTCTATCCTGCCGACCTGCTGCAGGCGCAGCCGCCGGACACCGCCGGCGCCGCGCTGCCGGCCCAGTGATCGTCGCATGCGCGCCTGGACCTTCATTTTTCTGCTGATGGGCGCCGTGCTGCCGGATGTCGCCGGCGCGGCCACGCCGGCCTTCGCCGCGATCGACCGCACGGTCGAGGAGGAAATCCGCGCCGGCCACGTGCCGGGTGCGGTGGTGCTGGTCGGTGACCGGGACGGCGTGCGGTACCGGCGCGCCTTCGGCGAACGCGCGGTGCGGCCGGCGCGGCGGCCCATGACGGCGGACACGATTTTCGATCTCGCCTCGCTGACCAAGGTGCTGGCGACCACCACGGCGATCATGCAGCTCATCGAGGCCGGCCGGATCACGCTCGACGATCCGCTGGCCCGCTACTGGCCGGCCTTCGGGCAAGGCGGCAAGGCCGGCATCACGGTGCGCCAGTTGCTGACGCACAGCTCGGGCCTGCGGCCGGATCTCGATCTTTCGCGTTCCTGGTCGGGCGCCGCGGCGGCGCTGGCGCTGGCGCTGGTGGAGCAGGAGCGCCCACGCGCCGCGCCCGGCACGCGCGTCGTCTACAGCGACATCAATTTCATTGCGCTCGGGGAACTGGTGCGGCGCGTCAGCGGCGAGCCGCTCGACGTGTACGCGGCGCGGCACATCTTCGGCCCACTCGGCATGCGCGACACGGGCTTTGCGCCGCCGCCCGCCGCGCGCTCGCGCATCGCGCCCACCGACGTGCAGCAGGGCATCCTGCGCTGGGGCGAGGTGCAGGACCCGACCGCCTATCGCATGCAGGGCGTGGCCGGTCACGCCGGGTTGTTTGGCAGCGCCGACGATCTGGCGCGGTTCGCGCAGATGCTGCTCGGCGGCGGCGCGCTGCACGGGCAGCGGATTCTGAGCGCGGCCAGCGTGCTGCGCATGACCCTGCCGCAGCGTCTGCCCGGCGGCGAGCGGCGCGGTCTCGGCTGGGACATCGCCTCGCCCTACGCCGGCGGTCAGGATCTGGCGTTCGGCCCCGAGTCGTTCGGCCACACCGGCTACAGCGGCACTTCGCTGTGGGTCGATCTCAAGCGCGGGCTTTATCTCATCATCCTGACCAGCCGCCTGCACCCCGACGACCGCGGCGATGCGCGGCCGCTGCGGCGGCGTCTTTCGGCACTGGTGGCGGACGCGACGCCAGCGCCGGTGCTGACCGGCATCGACGTGCTGCAGGCACAGGGCTTCGCGCCGCTCGCCGGCAAACGGGTGGGACTGCTGACCAACCGGGCCGGGCGCGATGCCGCCGGTCGGCGGACGATCGACGTGCTGGCGCAGGCGCCCGGCGTGCGGCTCGCGATGATCCTCACCCCCGAGCACGGCCTCGACGCGGATCAGGAAGGCCCGGTCGGCTCCGGTGCCGATGCCGCCACCGGCGTGCCGATCCTGAGCCTGTACGGCCGGCATCTGCATCCGTCGGCGGCGGACCTGGCTGGGCTGGGCGCGCTGGTGGTCGACCTGCAGGATGTGGGCGTGCGCTTTTACACCTACGCCGCGACCATGGCCTATGCCATGCAGGCGGCAGCCGCGGCCGGTGTGCCGGTCGTCGTGCTCGACCGGCCGAACCCCATCACCGCGGCGGTGGTCGAGGGCCCGCTGTCGCCGGCGCGGCAGCGTTCGCTCACCGATTACTTTCCGATGCCGCTGCGGCACGGCATGACGCTCGGCGAGCTCGCCCGCATGTTCAATGCCGAATACGGCCTTGGCGCGCGGCTGACGGTGGTGCCGATGCCGACCTACCGGCGCGACTGGTGGTACGACCAGACCGGTCTTGCCTGGACCGCGCCGTCGCCGAATCTGCCTACGCCGGACGCGGCCATCCTCTATCCCGGCGTGGCGCTGGTGGAGGCCGCCAACGTGAGCGTCGGGCGCGGCACGGCGCAGCCGTTTGCCCTGCTCGGCGCGCCGTGGATCGATGCCCAAGACCTCACGCGCTACCTCGAAGCGCGCGCGATCCCGGGCGTGCGCTTCGAGGCCGCCGATTTCAGTCCCGTCGCCGACCGCTACGCGCACCGCCCGTGCCACGGCGTGCGGATCCATCTCGCCGACCGCGCCCGGCTGGATGCGCCGCGTCTTGGCATGGAACTGGCCGCGGCGCTGCACCGGCTGTATCCGGCTGATTTCCGGCTCGATGAGACGGCCGGCCTGATCGGCTCGCGGACCACGCTGGCGGCGCTGGCAAGCGGCGCCGATCCGCGCACCCTGCCGGCCGGCTGGCACGCCGAGCTGGAAACATTCAAGACCCTGCGCGCCAAATACCTGCTCTATCCGTAACCCGCAGGAGCGGCGCTTGATACGCCCCGACCTGCCCCACAGGCGCGACGTCGAGGGCCTGTCGCCGGCCGAGGCGGCGGCGCGCCGCGCCGCACGACGCTCGCCATTGCACTAGCCGTTGCCGAGCAGCTTGCGCAGTTCAGGCAGCGGGCGGGTGTTGAGCACGTCCTCGGCGGTCAGCCAGCCGCGCCGGGCCTGGCCGATGCCGTAGTCGAGGTCATCGAGGTCGTGCACGGCGTGGGCGTCGGAATTGATCGCCACCAGCACGCCTTCCTCCTTGGCCATGCGGGCGTGCACGTCGGTGAGGTCCAGCCGCTTGGGCTGGGCGTTGAGCTCCAGAAAGCAGCCGCGCTGGCGGGCGTGGCGGACCAGGCGCAGCCAGTCGATGTCGAGCAGCGGGCGCTTGTTGATCTCGCGGCAGCCGGGGTGGGCGAGCAGCGTGAAGTGCGGGTGATCGATGGCGCGCAGCAGGCGCTTTAATTGCCGCGCCGGCGGCAGGTCGAAGTGGCTGTGCACGGCGCCGATCACCAGATCGAGCTGACTGAGCACGTCGTCCGGCAGATCGAGCCGGCCGTCCTCGAGGATGTCCACCTCGATGCCCTTGAGCAGCACGATGCCGTCCAGGCGCGCATTCAGCGCATCGATCTCCTCGCACTGCTTGAGCAGGCGCTCGGTGCCGAGGCCCCGCGCCACGGTGAGGCGCTGCGAGTGCTCGGTGATGGCCAGGTACTCGAGGCCGGCTGCGCGCGCCGCGGCGGCCAGCTCCTGCAGCGTGGCGTGGCCGTCGCTGGCGCGGCTGTGGCAGTGCAGGTCGCCCCTGAGGTCGGCACGTTCGATCAGGCGCGGCAGCGGCGCGCGGGCGGCCCATTCGATCTCGCCGCGGTCCTCGCGCAGCTCGGGGGGGATCCACGGCAGATCGACGGCGGCGAATACGGACTGCTCGGTTTCGCCGGCGATGCGGTCCTTGCCGCGGAACACGCCGTACTCGTTGATCTTGAGCCCGCGCGCCTGACCGCGTTTGCGGATGGCGATGTTGTGCGCCTTGCTGCCGGTGAAGTAATGCAGCGCGGCGCCGAACGAGGCCGGTTCCACCACCCGCAGGTCCACCTGCAGTCCGGACGCGAGCACCACCGAGGCGCGCGTCGGCCCCTGGCTCAACACCTCGCGCACCTCGTCGTAGGCGGTAAAGCGCCCCATCACCGGCGCGGCATCGGCGGCGGTCACCAGGATGTCGAGATCACCGACCGTCTCCTTGCGGCGGCGGTAGGAGCCGGCGACTTCCACCTGCTGCACGCCCGGTGTCGCCCGCAGGTGAGCGGCGAGCGCCTCGGCGTACTGGCGCGCGACGGCCAGCAGCAGACGGCGTTCGGGCTCGCCGGGGCCGCGCAGGTGCTCGAGGATGCGCTGCTCGGTCTTGGGCCCGAAGCCGGGCACCTCGCGGATGCGCCCGGCCTCGGCGGCGGCGCGCAGCTGCTCGACCGTGTCGACGCCGAGCGCCTCGTGCAGGGCCTTGACGCGCTTGGGGCCGAGCCCCGGCACTTCGAGCAGCTCGGTCAGCGCCGGCGGCAGCTCGCCGCGCAGGCGCTCCAGGAGCGTCAAGCGCCCGGTGGTGGCAATTTCCCTGATCTTGCCGGCCAGATCGTCGCCGATGCCCGGCAGGTGAGGCAGCTCTTGCCCGGCCGCGACCAGCGCCGCCAGCTCCTGGCCGAATTCGCCCACCGTGCGCGCGGCGTTGCGGTAGGCGCGCACCCGAAACGGGTTGGCGCCCTCGATCTCCAGCAGGTCGGCAACCTGCTCGAAGATCGCCGCGATGTCGGCGTTGTGGATGGGCATAGGGCTGGCACCCGCAAAGCGGTGAAACCGAGTTTAACAGGCTGCTGAAAATAGGGCGCCTCCAGCCATTTCTTAGGCGCGTAGCCGCTGTATATGCCCGCA
>NZ_JAQVGQ010000006.1:21890-30299 GCF_028696615.1 Immundisolibacter sp.
CGATGTCGGCGTTGTGGATGGGCATAGGGCTGGCACCCGCAAAGCGGTGAAACCGAGTTTAACAGGCTGCTGAAAATAGGGCGCCTCCAGCCATTTCTTAGGCGCGTAGCCGCTGTATATGCCCGCAACGAGTTCCATCGATCAAGTAATTACCGTGCTTGATCGATGGGCAAGCTATCTCTGCGCCGTATAACTCAGCCCTTGAAAAGCATTTCTTTGGGCAACGGCCTACCAGGGCCACGCTTGCGATCATTCACCTTTCATTTTTCCCTCGGCCGCCTCTTTGAGTACTTCCGGGCGAAAGTCTTGCTGGCTCGCCCCCGGACGGTTCAAGATGTACTCATCTGGGATGAGATCGAGCACTGTGGCGCGCTCGCGCTGAACGTCGACACTCCCCATTGACGCAATATAGAACCCGGGCTGACCGTCTGCCATCTGTCTTCCGCCGAACATATGCCACATGATTCGCCAAATTTCATTTTTTTTGTCGTAAAATTCTCCCCAATAAAAATGTGGAAAGTTTGGGTCTGCCTCCATGTAAAGAACCTTTTTTGAGTAAGGGTGTTCCTTCGGGGGGATGGCTTCTATGACATGCACTTCGCGCGGCTCGTACATAATGCCAGTTGGATTCCAGTGGGGTGGATTCTTGAAATCATAGCGCGTCGACGAATCTAACCCTTGCCCCCGCGCGGGCTGGTGAACGACAGCCAATATCCATCTTTTTCCGAGATATCGATATTCGCTATACCACAGTGGGTAAGAATTCAGCAAGAAGCTGTCATCGTTCAAAAAATCGAGGGAGCCCGTTGGATCCATCCATGAGCCGCCAGACATACGCCTTATGCGCCGTGCCGATTTTACGTAGGCCCAGACAGAGTCCGGGCGGCCGTCATTGTAGCGCATCTGAAAAACACCGACTCCGGCGGAGTCTCGCGGCGCGACGAAATAGTCGCATTGTAGCTTGTGGATGGTGCCGTCTCCCAAAGTTGGTGGTCCGCCAGAGACGCGTCCCTCCATGCGAAATTGGCCACCCCTCATCACAAACGTTCGTTCAATTCCAGAGGCGGCAGTCGTTGTGTACGTCTGAATGTTGCCGACCTCTTGAACGTCTCCAACAACAGGTGCTACATAAAATTGATTCCATATCAATTTCATGGCGGCGTTTGGGTCACTAGTTTCGACGTTAGGGAAGGGAACGCCGGCGACATAGTTTTGAACTTTTCGCGATTGAAGGTCGAGCGAAGTGTGTGGTGCATTTTTTGTAGTCGCGTCAATGTAATATTGAGCAACAACAATGGGCTTTGAGTGAGTCAGTGTCATTTGCAGCCCATATTTTTTTACCAAAACTTGTAGCTGGGAAGGTATCAAATCTGATATGGGGTGTCCTTCGAATGTGTCATTGGAGTATGTTTCAATATTCTCTTTTTTGATAACTGTCCCCTCTGTGAGCTCGGTGGCACGGCAATAGTGGTGGCTGAGTGTAAATAGAGAAATTACGGCAACGAATGACCTGATTGTCATGCTTTTTCTCTCCGCGGGCTAACCCATTGCAAGGTTTCTAAAACTGGTAAGTCAAGCGAATATTTGCTTGATTTTGGTTGTTTAGTGTCCCGAATCCATGCGTGCGCGTTGCGCCGCTGCCGTCTTCTGGGTCTGTGTGTCTTCCGAAATCCCAGTAGAATTGAACCTCAGTGTGAAGGCGCCAGTGGTCGCCAAATACCCAATCGACGTAGGGTACGAGCATTGCGCCCTTGTAGGTGGGGTCGAATGCGGCGACCGCGGTTGGGTTGATGGTGTCAAATTTGTAGTTACTGGAAAGGATGGCCGTCAACATGACTGAATGCTCCTTGCGGCGGGCAGTCACGTCAACGATGTCTTGGGATCGGCGAAAATTAGGCAGCCACACATCGGTCGCCTGGAATATCAGAAGTGGGGGTTTGTCCGCCTTGATTTTGGTGCCAAATTTGGGGAGAAGCTTGTCGAACCGCATCATTGCGCGAACCGTGTTTTTCTCGATTATTCCATCCAGTCCAGCGCCATGGACGAACCCATAATTGTATTGTTCGTTGGGGGTAAAGGCGAGTTCGCCGTTTACGGTGGAGCCAATGGTTTCGGAGTAGGCATTGAAGGAGACTCCGTACGTGTCGACGATTGGATTTATGAATTCAGCAAAACCGTTTTTGGGCGCGGGTCCAAATGGGTTGAATATGCTATTGATTACCGGGGCGAGTTTCGGGCCGTGGTAGAACCCCACGCTATATCCGATGTCACCACCAAATGGGGCGATTGCACTCCACCGGAAGCCGTACGAGGGCGAGTCCGTGTCGCCAGATGGGTGATCTGGGTTGTACGGTATCAAGGCAAGTGTGTCGACGCCCTTATTGGGCTGCCCTGCCCATCGACCTCCAAAAAGATCCACGGTGTGCCCAATATCGTCGGCTTTATCCCAGCCGGGGCGGAAAACGAGCTGCAAGGTTCCATCAAACCGAGGGATGTCTATTTGCGTGTTGGCCAATACCAAGGGCTTGCGGAGCTCTTCGTTTTCCCCTTCCAATGACGAGCGCCAACTGAAGTCGTAACCATGAATGACATCCATGGCCTGGAAGCCGTCCGACTCACCCCAGACGACTTGTTGTTTTCCAAATTTGAAGCGCAAACGCTCGCCGATACTGAAGCCGACATAATATTCTCGCATTTCCTCTTCGTCATAAAAATCCCTAAAACGGGTTGCGTCACCCCCAAACGCCGCGGCGCTAGCTTTTGATGATTCCTGGAGATCTTTAAGGTAGGGTGTCATTTCTTCGCGGCTGAAGCGTCCCACCGCGCCGAAATAGGCCCAACTAAGGTCAGCATACCCCTCGAGCAGGGCGGTATGCCGTTGCATGAGGATGTCGCCCTTGCCGCCAAATTGTTTTCCAGTGGCGGCGCTGCGCTCTGGGTGGTCTTGGAAGCCGATTGCCATATTCTCCCGCAGATAGCCACTGACACGAAAGTCCGCATTGTCGAAAATGCCGGCGGCGTGAGCGATTCCTGCGTGACTGGCGAGGAGGATCGTGCCGGAAAAATAAAACCATCGCGTCATAGACGTATTGCGGCGGTGTAACGTTTTGTAAGTTGCGGCCGGAAAATCGGGGTGAGTTGATGGCGCAATTATTGACTTGGTTGTCATGTTCGTCTCCCTGAGGTTACGGCGGGCCTGCTATATGTTTTTACTTGGGTGGCAGACGATCCCCGACGACTATCCTCACCGCGTAGTTCGGTCCGCGGTTGATTGGCAGGTGGGCGTACGTGGTCCAAAGGTCACCGGTTTTGTGGTCGAGATCGATCATCCGCAGGTAGGCGCGGGTACGGGGTAGCGGCAGTACTTGGATGTCTGCGCTGGTGGGGTCGAGGCGATAGATGGCATCGGTATTGGAGGCGGCGACCCACAGCACGCGGCGCGTCTGGTCCCAGGTGACGGCATAAGGCGAGCTGTTGCGATCGGGCAGCGGGTAGCGAGCCACTTCTTTGCCGGCGCGAGTGTCGTAGGCAAAGACCTGGCCGTCGCCGGACAAGGCCACGTAGATGACGTCGTGATCGTCGATAGCCATGCGATGGGGAATTGCGCCGAGCGGGAATTCGATTGGCTTCTCCAGCTGGCCGGTTTCGATGTTGAAGCCGCCGACGATGCCGTTGAGCTGCGTGAACCAGACGTGTTTGCGATCGCTGCTCATCACGCAGCTGTACAGGGCGGCATGGAACGCCGCCTCGCCGTCCTTTTTCGGCATCGGGAAACGCTGGATGGCACCGCTTTTGGGATCGAGCGAAGCCAGTTCGTTTTGGCCGATGAGCGTCAGCCACAGACGACCGTGCCCATCGAAGGCGACCAGGCGGTCATGGTCGAGGCAGGTGTCGTGCGCGACCGAGAAGTCACCGAAGCCCGGGTAGATGCGCCACTGTTCGGATTTCGGATCGAGTCGCGCCAGCGCGTAGCTTTCCTCGAGCGAAATCCAAATGTTGCCGTCTGGGTCGGTGTTGATGGTATGTGGCCCCTGCGGATGCTGCGGGGCGCCGGGGACGGTGATCCAGTGCAGGCGACCGGTTGCCGGGTCGAGCTTGGCGATGCGGTCACCGCTGTCCTCGACCAACCAAACATGATCGCTGGCGGGTGTCCAGGCGATTTCGCGCGTCCAGCCGCCGGCGTGCAGCGCATATTCGTAGATGCGTGACTGGTCGTTGGCGGCCAGTGGTGTGGCGGCCGCGGGGTAGTCAGCCAGCTTGAACGTGGAAAAATCCTCTTCCAGATAGCGTGCCAGGGCGGTGGCGCCGGCGGTTTCCTCTTCGGTGTTGAACAGGCTGTAGTCGGCGGTGAGGAGTTTTTGGTATTCGGGGTGGCTTTCGTCGAGCCCCCAGCGCACCGGCGAATCGGCGGAAAAGCGCAGCGCCAAGGCGCGCATCATCTGCACGGCTCCGCGCCAGACACGTTCCTTGACGCGCTCGTTTTCCTGTTGAGTGGCGCTGGCCCAGCGAGCCTGTTTTTCGCTGGCGGTGAGACCGGCAAGGCTGCCGGCGAAGCGGCGTACCTGACGGCTTGGAAATTGATGGCATCCCGCACATTGCCCGGCAACGAAACGGGAGCCGCGGTCATCCAGCGGGAACCGGCCCAGCCAGGCGGATGCCGGCACCTGGTCGGCCACGTTGTCGGTGGGTGTCAGGCGCAGCGCGACCGAGGCACCCTTCTCGGATGCGGCGCTCGCCCATTGCAGGCTTTCCAGTCGATAGCCCAACTTTTGGGCGCGCAGTGTCACTTGTCCTAGACGGGCGTGCGTCAGTCCGGCCAGCGAAAAGTGTCCGCTTGCATCCGAAAACGCCGTGACTGAGGTGGGATTGTCGTTGTCGCCGCTTTCCAGGTCTTCGGCGGTGACCATGACGCCGCCCAGGGGCTTGCCCTGCGCCGTGACGGTGCCGTCGATCGTCAACGCCCATGCCGGGGCGATGCCGGCGCCGAGCAGCGCCGCCGTCAAGTACTGGCGGAACATAGTCTCCTCCTTTGCTTGATCTGCGTGTCGGGACAAACCCGTGCACCACAGTCGAGCACACTGCGGGCCAGATCGAACGGCGCGGTGCGGTTGAGAGGCCAACGATATGCCTGTAAGTTCGTAACGTATAGATAATGAACGAAAAAATTAAATTATCTACAGGCGCGAAGGGGCCGCATGGCATACGCTGAGGGGGCGTTGGTCTGGGCCGGCAAACCAGGTGGTAGTTCATGGAGGGACGCATCGGCCCCTCTTCTTGTACATTAAGGAACGATCGTTTAGGTTGTGGCGAGATTCGGCCGGAAAGACGGCAGATCGGCTGGCGCTCGGCCCGACGCTTTCGAGGATGTTGGGGGTAGTGATGGCGCAGGACCGGCGACGGGCGATGCCTGGGAGCTTGGGGAGTGGGCCGGGTGGCGGCGCACGGCCGTCGGCCACCGTCGTCGGCCGGCCGCCTGCGGGAACCGCGCACGATCACGGTGATCCGATCCACCGTCGGCTCGCTTTCAACCAGGCGGAGGCAGCAATACGCTTCGACGGCTTTCGCATGATGCTGGTCTACAGCACGCTGCTGGCGCGTTTGAAGCAGGAGCTGATCAATCATTGCGGCTATGCGCGGGCACGCGGCGCGGTGCAGCGTTTGGGCTATGCCGAGGGCACGAAAACCGTCCTGTTGGCCGGCGAGCGCGGTCAGGGCACCGATTTCGCTTCCCTGATGGCGGTTGCCGGTGAGGTGTGGAGCTTGACCGGTAACGCCAAAATGTCTGTGGTGTCGGCGGACATCCGCCCCGATGCCAGCGCTTTCCGGGTCGAACTGGAGCTGCACCACTCGATCGAGGCGCATGCGCACCTTGAGGTGTTTGGTGGTAGCAGCGAGCCCATGTGCTGGTTGCAGACCGGGGCCACCAGTGGCTTGTGCAGCGCGTTTGCCGGCCGGGCGGTGGTGGTGCGCGAGCTCGAGTGCGTTGCCATGGGGCATGCCCGCTGTTTGCTGGTGGGGCAGAGCCCAGAGGCATGGGGGCAGATGACCGACCAGACGGTCGAGGAGACCGGCTTCCACCTGCGTCCGGACGAACTGGTGAACCGGTTTTCGATACTCAAAGCACAGCGTGGGCGCCAGGCCGCTGAGCCGCCGACGGACGTGGTCGGTGTGTCGGCGAGCTTCGTGGCGGCGCTCGAACAACTGCGCAAGGTGGCACCCACGCGTGCAACGGTGCTGCTACAGGGCGAGACCGGGACCGGCAAGGAAGTGTTCGCCAATTTGCTGCATCGCATGAGTCGGCGCGCTGCGGCACCGTTCGTGGCGGTCAACTGCGCCGCCTTGCCCGACAGCCTGGCCGAGGCGGAGTTGTTCGGCGTCGAGCGGGGCGCCTATACCGGCGCCACGCAGGCACGGCCCGGGCGCTTCGAGCGCGCCAGCACGGGCACCTTGTTTTTGGACGAGGTCGGCACGCTCAGCTCGGCCATCCAGGCCAAGCTGCTGCGGGTGCTGCAGGTGGGGCAGGTGGAGCGTTTGGGGGGCATCAGCCGACAAGTCGACGTGCGCGTGGTGGCGGCGACCAACGACGACTTGTGGCAGAAGGTGGTGGCTGGCGGGTTTCGGGAGGATTTGTACTTTCGCCTGGCGACCTTCCCGATCGTGATCCCGCCGCTACGACAGCGGCGGGACGACATTCCGCTGTTGATCGAGCACTTCCTGCATCACTATGGTGAACTGCATGGGCGCGTGCTGGCCGGGCTCAGTGGCCGGGCGGTGCAGGCGCTGCTGCACTATGACTACCCCGGCAACGTGCGCGAGCTCGAGCACGTCATCGAGCGGGCGGTGATCCGGGCCAACGACGGCGAGTCGATCGACCTGGCGCATCTGGGCCTGCCGGCGCATGCGCCGCTGTTGCAGCTGGACGCGGTCGGGCGCCTGCAAGGCGGCCAACCTGCGCCGCTGCCCGGCCGCGATGTGATCGGTCCGCTGCTCGATCGCGGCATGTCGCTGGACGGGGTGGAGCAGGCACTGCTGAGCGGTGCCCTGGACAAGGCCGGCGGCAATCGCAGCCAGGCAGCCCGCTCGCTGGGTTTGACGCGCAGGCAATTCAACTATCGATACCACAAAAGTGGCCTAGCGGGCCGATAGTGGCGCGAGTCGTCATGGTTCCGGGAGCGAGTGTCATGCATCTGAATGCCGATTTGTCGCAGCGCGCCGTGGTGTACGCGCCGTATCTGCCGTGGGTCGACTCGCCGCTGCCGGGCGTGCAGCGGCGCCTGCTCGAGCGCGACGGCGGCGAGGTGGCGCGCGCCACTAGCATCGTGCGTTACGCGCCCGGGTCGTGTTTCGACCCGCACGTACACGAACTCGGCGAGGAGTTTCTGGTGCTCGAAGGCGTCTTTTCGGACGAGAGCGGCGATTTTGGCGCCGGCATGTACGTGCGAAATCCGCCCGGTTCCCGCCACCGGCCGCACAGCGAGCCCGGTTGCACCATTTTCGTCAAGCTGCGCCAGTTCGACCCGCAGGACGACCGCGTCGTGCGCGTCGACACCCGGCGCGAGGCATGGCAGGCCGCCGCGCCTGACGGCCTCATGGTGATGCCGCTGTTCGAGCGCGGCAGCCAGCAGGTGCTGCTGCAACGTCTGGCGCCCGGCACCCGGCTGCCGCCGCACGGCCACCCGCGCGGCGAGGAGATTTATGTCCTTGAAGGCGAGCTCGAGGACGAACTCGGCCGGTATCCGGCCGGTACCTGGCTGCGCCAGCCGCCCGGCAGCGCGCACGCGCCGTACAGCAGCAGCGGCTGCACGCTGTATGTGAAGACGGGGCACCTAGGAAAATGCTGAAAAATTCCCTCCCTGGAATTTTTCAGCTCGCTGCGGCGCGGTACACGCCCGCGCCGCGCTCCATCAATCAAGGGCTTACGCCCTTGATTGATGCCGGGGCATCCTGCCCCGGAGGAAAATGCTGAATAAAAAAATCAGCGTTTTCCTAGGCCTGGGCTGATGCCCCGGTCCACGCGCAATTTTCAGCGCGGCGTGTCCGCCTGCGGCGCAAACCAGGCCAGCGTGTCGTGCAGCGACACCACGCCGCCGACGATGATCAGCGCCGGCCCGGGCAGGTCGCGGGCGGCGGTGGGCAGGTCGGCCAGCGTGGACGTCACCACCCGCTGGCGCAGCGTGGTGCCCTCGGCCACTACCGCCACCGGCGTGGCCGGGTCCTTGCCGTGGGCGACCAGCGCGGCGCAAATCTGCGAAAGTGCCCCAAGCCCCATGTACACCACCAGCGTGCCGCCGATCGCCACCAGTTGATCCCAAGGCAAATCGACGCCGCCGTCCTTGAGGTGCCCAGTCACGAATACGCACAGCTGCGCGTGGTCGCGGTGCGTCAGTGGAATGCCGGCGTAGGCCGCGC
>NZ_JAQVGQ010000146.1 GCF_028696615.1 Immundisolibacter sp.
ATCTCGCCGGGGCGGCCCTTGGGGATGACTCTGATGAACTTGTCGAACAGCTGCGGGTGGGCCCGGACCAGCTCGTCCACCTGCTCGGTGCGCACGGCGCACGGGGCGACGGTGTTGAAGGTGATGTCGTGCGCCGCGAACTCGCGGGCCAGGCCAGTCGTCAGGCCGTGCACGCCACCCTTGGCGGCGTTGTAGGCGGCGTGGTCCCACAGGCCGTTGCGCACCGAATCGGCGCCGATGTTCACCATGCGCCCGTAGCCCTGGCGCAGCATCACCGGCAACACCGCGCGGCTTGCCCACAGCACCGTCCACAGGTTGCGGTCGATAGTGGTGCGCAGCGTTTCGGGCGTGTGTTCCAGGAACGGCTTGATCACGCCGCCGCCGGCGTTGTTGACCAGGATGTCGATGCGCCCGAACGCCGCGAGCGCGGCGTCCGCCATGGCCTGGTTGGCGGCTTCGGTGGCGAGATCCGCCACGTGACAGGCGGTGCGCACACCGTATTCGGCGCCGATGGCCGCGGCGGTGGCGCGCAGCGTGTCGCCGTCGAGGTCCGCCAGCAACAGATCGGCGCCCTCGCTCGCCAGCTCGCGCGCAATGGCGCGGCCGATGCCTCTGGCGGCGCCGGTGACGATGGCGGCGCGATCTTTGTGCAAACCCACGCTCAGCCCTCCGCTGCCGGCTCGAAGCGGCCGGTGGACGCAAACCGCGGGTCGGGCACGTTGCCCCAGTAGTCGAGCGAATCCGGCCGCGCCTCCAGCACGCGCGCCTTGCGCGGTCGCTCCTCGGGGAACTCCTCCATACCGAAGCTGTATTCGAGCGTCATGCCGTCGGGGTCGAGGAAATACAGGAAGATGCTGCCGGACGGCGGATGCCGGCCGGGGCCGTAGACGATCGGCACGTCGTGGCGCTTCACGCGCGTCAGCGCGCAGCCGATGTCGTCGATGTCGGTGACCATGAAGTTGACGTGGTTCAGGCCCGGCTCCTTGCGCGTGGCGGCCGCATTGCCGACGCCGAGCGAGTGGTGGTACGGGTTCGGGAAGCAGCGCATGAAGGCGATGATGCCGTCCACGAAATCCGAGATGCGGAAATTGAGCGTCTCCTTGAAGAACTTGACCGCTTCCGGCCAGCGCTCGACGTTCAGCACCACGTGCCCGAGGCGGGCGATCTTGGTGACGGTGGGCGTGTAGGTGCTGCCGCGCTCGAGCTGGCCTTCGTAGAACTCGAACGCAAGGCCGCTGAACGGCTCGCGGATGCGCACGGTGCGCTGTTGGCGCAGCGCGCGGCATTCCTCGGCCGACAGGAAGGTCGGCTTCAAACCGGCGGCCTGCAGGTGCTCATACAGGCGATCGAGCTGCTCGGGCTGCTCCATTTCCCAGCCGACGCGCTTCAAGCCCGGCTCGCCGCCCTCATACAGCACCACGTTGTGGTGGTCGGCGCTGCAGGCGAAAAACGCCGGGCCGCCGTCGACCTGTTCGTTCAGCTGCAGGCCGACGATGTCGCGGTAAAACGGCACCGATTTGGCCAGATCGCTCACGTTGAGCGCGACGTAGCCGAGTTTCTTGTAGCGGAACATGGGTTTCTCCTGGATTACGGCGACGCCCGACGCGGGCGTGTACCGCGACGGGCGAATCGCCAAAGGACAGGGATGCCCTTTGGCGATGATCGATTCACAAAATCGCGCTCACCATGCCGTGCGGGCGCAGGCCGTCGATGTCCAGCATCACGCGTTTGCTCTTGATGCGAAGACCCTGCGCCGTGCGCACCAGCTTGTGCACGGTGTGGCAGACGAAGATGTCCAGGTTCTGCCGCTTGGCGCGGTAGACCACCTGGTTGGCGGCCACCGTCAAACCGCTTTCGTCCTGCTCCAGGATGCGCACGTTGTGGATGGTGTGGCGCACCTTGGAGTGCGGGAACTCCACGTGCGCGGTGCGCCGCGTCAGGCGCTTGGCGCGCTGCACCAGACGGTGGTGGTCGTCGTTGACGATGAACAGCGCCTCGTTCTTGTCGGCGTCGGGCAGGTCGATCGGCGGGATCAGGTATTCGCCGTCCTCGGTGAACAGCTCGGACCACTCGATCGTTTTCCAGTCATCCAGCAGGGCCGCCTCGTGGTACAGAAAATCCTCCACCTCGGCCCGGGTCAGCAGTGCCATCGTCGTGTTCCTTATGTTGGTTACGGCTGCCCGCCACGAGGCAGCCCCCGTCCGGGGCAGGATGCCCCGGCGTCCGCAAGGGCTGCGCCCTTGCGGACGGAGCAAGTCGCGGGCGTGTACCGCGACGCCGCGAGCCGAAAAATTCCATGGATGGAATTTTTCGGCATCCGATCATTCCCCCGCGCCCATCAGTTCATCCCAGCGGATCCAGAACGCGCGCATCTGCACCTCGTCGTCGCCCTGGTTGTCGTCCGGCCGGTTCATGCCCTTGGAAATGTCGTTCCAGGCCACTTCCGGCATGTTCTGGTAGGCCAGCTGGCACAGCTCGAGCATTTCGACGTCGTCCGGCGTGGCAAACCCGGCTGGCCCCAGGAACTCGTTGAAGTTGTACTGCCGCCAGGCGCGCATCTCGGGGTGCTCGCCGCGCGGCGCCAGCGACCAGGCGTTGACCTCCAGGTACCCCGGTGTCACCGGCTGGAAGGTGCGGATGGTCAGGCCCATGATGTCGTTGATGACCAGGTTCGGGAAAATCAGGATGTTGCGGTTCCACTTGGCGATGCGGTCGGCCCGCTCGCTGCCCAGCCGCGCGGCGAGCTCGGCCTGGATGCGGGCGATCTCCTGCTTGCCGGACTCGCCCCACTGCGGCACCCACTGCGCCACCGGCCGTCCCCACGGCGCCTGGTATTCGATCACCGCGTGACCGTTGCCCAGACTCCTGCCGCCGCCGCCGACATCGTGCGGGTTGAAGTCCTCCCGGAACACGCCGACCGTGGCGCGCAGGTAGTCGAAATACGAGGCGTGCGCGGTGATGGCGTGGTAGCCGTCGGCGCTGTTCTCGTACAGCAGCTTCCAGTTGGCGCGCATGGAATACACCTGCTCGCCGGGCGTCACCTCCATGCCGTGCTCGCCCTGGTCGGCCACCAGGTCCAGGTACTCGGCGGCGCCGGCGAGATAGCTCTTGAGGTCTCCGGCGGCGGGGTCGAAATTCACGAACACGAAATCGCGGTACACGTCCACCCGCGCCGGCGACACCAGGTCCTTGGCGCCGTTGGCGAAGAAGCCGTCCGGAAAGCCGCTCGCGCCCGGCTGCTCGACCATGCCGCCGTGGGTGTCGAAGGTCCAGCCGTGATAGGGGCAGGTCAGGCGCTTGGCGTTGCCCTGTTTCTCGCGGCACACCATGGCCCCGCGGTGCGTGCAGGTGTTGAAGTAAACCTTGACCGCGCCGTCGTCGGCGCGCCACAGGAACAGCTGACGGCCGCCCACGTTGCGCGCCACGAAATCGCCAGGCTTGGCGATTTCCGACGCGTGACCGGCGTACAGCCAACAGCGGCTGAAGATTTCCGCGCGTTCCTTGTCCAGCACGGCGGGGTCGGTAAACGCCCAGCGCGGCACCAGGAACTCGCAGCGCTGCGGATCGATGCGGATGAAATGGGTGCCGCCAAGACCGGGTTCGACGGGCTTATTCATGGGAGTCTCCAGGACGTGAAACGGGCATCGGCGCCTGCCGATCGGTCGTTTACTTTACGTGCAAGTGTGGGCATGCCGAAAGCCACCCTGCCGCCACCGTGACGTCGGGCAAGCCAAAACGCCGTTGCTAGAATCGACGCACCTTCCGTCACTCGGGGAATGCCATGTTCGATCCTGCCGCCTTCGGCCCCGCCATCCAGCAGCGCCGGCGCAGCCTGCCGGCCATCCGCGACCAGCGCCACCCGGCCAGCCACGGGCCACGCCTGTTTGCCGACAGCGCCGACATCCACGACATCGAACCGCTGTACCGGGCCGGCATCATCAACGGCGTGACCACCAACCCGACGCTGATGAAGCGCGCCGGCGCCAACTCGTGGGCGCAGGCCAAGGCCATGCTGACCGATATCCTGACCTTGCTGGCGCCGAACCCGGTCAGCCTGGAGCTGACCGAGCTCGGCTACGACGCCATGCTGGCGCAGGCACGGGAGCTGGCCGCGCTCGGCAGCAACGCCGTCATCAAGGTGCCGGTCGGCGGCTACCGGGCAGTCGACGCCAAGGCCGATCCGTTCACGGGACTGAAGGTGATCCGCGCGCTGTGGGAGCTCGGCATCCACACCAACGCCACGCTGGTGTTCAACACCACGCAGGCGTTCTGGGCCGCCAACGCCGGCGCCAGCTGCGTGAGCCCGTTCCTGGGCCGCGTGGCGGATTACCTCGCCAAGCACGACGACGCCGGCGGCCCGCCCGGCAACTCGCTCTACCAGGCCACCGAGCCACAGCGCTACCACAACACCGAATACGTGGCCTGCGGTGGGCCGCGTCACGACGCCGGCTCGCGGCTGGTGCAGGAAATCGTCACCGTGTTCGCGCACTACGACATCCGCACCGAGGTGCTGGCGGCCAGCATCCGCAACCCGGCTCAGGTGTCCGAGATGCTGCTCGCCGGCGCCGACATCGTGACGGTACCGGCGGCCATCCTGGCCGGCGTGGCCGATCACCCGCTGACGGATCTGGGCATGCAGGCGTTCTGCGCCGACGCGGCGGTGTTCACCGGCTGAGCGGCGGCACCGCAGCGCCATTCCCCGCGCTGCGCGGCGGCGGAAGGCTGTGGTTCAATAGCGGGATTTTCTTTCCCCACCACCGTGCCGTGCCCGCGGGTTTCCGTCCTTGAAAAAAACAGACCTCACCGATCCGCAATACTTTCACAAGGTAGTCGACTGTCAGTGGGCCTGCCCGGCCCACACCAACGTGCCCGAGTACATCCGGCTGATCGCCGCCGGGCGCTACACCGACTCGTATCTGCTGAACTGGTTCTCGAACGTGTTCCCGGGTGTGCTCGGGCGCACCTGCGACCGGCCCTGCGAGCCGGCCTGCCGACGCGGCCGGGTGGAGGAAAAACCGGTCGCCATCTGCCGCCTGAAGCGCGTCGCCGCCGATTACAAGGACGACATCAGCGCGCGCCTGCCGGCCATCCCCAAGCAGAAAAACGGCAAGCGCATCGCGCTGGTCGGCGCCGGACCGGCCTCGCTGACGGTGGCGCGCGACCTGATGCCGCTCGGCTACCAGGTGGTGCTGTACGAGAAGGACCGGCGCGGCGGCGGCGCCATGCGCACGCAGATTCCGGCTTTCCGTCTGCCCGAGGCGGTGCTGGACGAAGAGGTCGACCGCATCCTCGATTTCGGCGTCGAGTGCCACTTCGGCACGCCGGTCGAGAGCATGGGCGCCCTGCTCGGGCAGGGCTTCGATGCGGTGTTCGTCGGCTCGGGCGCGCCGCGCGGACGTGATCTCGACATTCCCGGCCGGCGCGAGGCGGCGGCCAACATCCACATCGGCATCGACTGGCTGGCCTCGGTGGCATTCGAGCACACCACCCGCATCGGCAAACGCGTGGTGGTGATCGGCGGTGGCAACACCGCCATGGACTGCTGCCGCACGGCGCTGCGTCTGGGCGGCGAGCAGGTCACGGTCACGGTGCGCAGCGGCTTCGACGAAATGAAGGCCTCGCCGTGGGAGAAGGAAGATGCCATGCACGAGGGCATCCCGATCCTGGACTACCACGCGCCGAAATCCTTCGAGCATGAGAACGGCCGCCTGACCGGCGTGTGGTTCGACAAGATGCGCGCCGAGCAGGACGAGCGCGGCCGTCGCCGGCTGGTGCCGACCGGCGAGGCGCCGGTGTTCATCCCCTGCGACGACGTGCTGATGGCGATCGGCCAGGAAAACGCGTTCCCGTGGATCGAGCGTGATCTCGGCATCGAGTTCGACCAGTGGGACCTGCCCAAGCTCGACCCCGACACCTTCCAGTCCACGCTGCCGCAGGTGTTCTTCGGCGGCGATGCGGCGTTCGGACCCAAGAACATCATCACCGCGGTGGCGCAGGGCCACGCGGCGGCCATCTCCATCGATCTGTTCTGCCACGGCAAGGATTTGAAGGCCGACCGGCCCAAGCCCAGTGTGACGCTGGTGTCGCAGAAGATGGGCATGCACGACTGGAGCTACGGCAACGAGTTCTCGGCCGCGCAGCGCGTTGCCGTGCCGCACGCCGACACCTTCAAGACGCTCAAGAGCATCAAGGTGGAGGTGGAACTCGGCTTCGATCCGGAGCTGGCCTACAAGGAAGCCGCCCGCTGCCTGAACTGCGACGTGCAGACGGTGTTCACCGAGAGCCTGTGCATCGAGTGCGATGCCTGCGTCGACATCTGCCCCGAAGACTGCATCACCTTCACCACCGACGGTGACGAGGCCGAGCTGCGCATGCGCCTGACGGTGCCGGCCAAAAACCTCGACCAGCCGCTGCTGGTGTCGGGCCCGGTCGGGACCGGGCGCATCATGGTCAAGGACGAGGACGTGTGCCTGCACTGCGGCTTTTGCGCCGAACGCTGCCCGACCGGTGCCTGGGACATGCAGAAATCCATCCTCACCCTTCCGCAAGCAGGTGGCGTATGTCACGTCTAGCCAAAGTCAACGAATTCGTCCTGCGCTTCGCCAACGTCAACGGCACCGGCTCGGCCAGCGCCAACGGTCTGGTGGCGCGGGCGCTGTTCCGCATGGGGCTGCCGGTCGGCCCCAAGAACATCTTCCCGTCCAACATCCAGGGTCTGCCCACCTGGTTCGAGATCCGCGTCAGTGAAGCCGGCTACACCGGCCGGCGCGGCACGGTGGACCTGATGGTGGCCATGAACGGCCAGACCTTCGCCGAGGACGTGCGCAGCGTCGAGCCCGGCGGCTATGTGCTGTACGACTCGTCGAAGCCGCTGGCGCCCGAGCTGCGCCGGCCGGACATCACCTTCCTCGGCGTGCCGCTCACCGAGGCGGTGACGCGCGAGTTCAGCAACCCGCGCCAGCGCCTGCTGTTCAAGAACATCATGTACGTGGGCGTGCT
>NZ_JAQVGQ010000147.1 GCF_028696615.1 Immundisolibacter sp.
CGGCTTCGAGCGCCTGCACGACGTGGCGCGCCGCGAGGGCATGCTGGCGGTATTCGAGGCGCGCAAGCAAACGCGCACCTTCTGGGGCGAGCGGCTGATGGCGAGCCCGGCCATCCTGGAGCGCTTTCGGCAGATGTACGCCGAGACCTCGCCGCTCACATTCCTGAACTTCCCGCTGCTGCGCCCGGCCGCCAAGCAGGCCATCTGCGACGCGCTGGCCCGCCACCGCATCCCGACCTTGGTGCTGATGGGCGTGCAGGACCCGCATCCGCACGAGATGATCGCCCACTGGAAGGCCGACTACCCGGACTGCCACGCGCTCCTGCTGCCGGACTGCGGGCATTACGTGGCCATCGAAAACCCGGCCGATTTCAACCGGGCGGTGCTGAACTTTCTGGCCGGGGTGCGGCTTTACGGCGGGGCGGGCTGAGGCCGCCGCTTCGGCACAGCAACGACTGCCTGCGCCCGGCGCCTCAAGACGCCGACGGCAGATCCCGCCACGCCGGCGCGGTCGGCCCGTCGGCCACGGCATCGCCGCGGGTCAGCCGCAGCAACCAGTCCCGCAGGCCGGTGGCATCGCCGGTCTGCACACGCGCCTTGAGGTCCAGCAGCAGCTGCGCCGCCTGTTCGGCATCGAGCGTCGGCTCGCGCACCCGCCACAGTTTGGGGTGCCCTGTGGGCTCCACGCCGGCGCGCTGCGAGTGCAGGTCCTCGAACAGCTTCTCGCCCGGCCGCAGTCCCGTGAAGACGATCGGAATCTCGGCCTCGCTGCGCCCGGCCAGGCGCAGCATGAGCCGCGCCAGGTCGACGATCTTCACCGGCTCGCCCATGTCGAGCAGGAAAATCTCGCCGCCCTGCCCCATCAAACCCGCCTGCACCACCAGCTGCGCGGCCTCCGGAATCGACATGAAATAGCGCGTCACGTCCGGGTGCGTGACGGTGATCGGCCCGCCGGCCTCGATCTGCGCCCGGAACAACGGCACCACGCTGCCGGATGATCCCAGCACGTTGCCGAAGCGCACCGCCACGAAACGCGTGCCGCCCGGCCGCTGCTGTGCCTGGCACACCAGCTCGGCCAGGCGCTTGGTGGCGCCCATGACCGAGGTCGGCTCGACCGCCTTGTCGGTGGAAACCAGCACGAACTTCTCCACCCCCGCCGCCTGCGCCGCCCGCGCCGCCGCCCAGGTGCCGAGCACGTTGTTCTTGATCGCCTCGAGCGGGTTCTCCTCCATCAGCGGCACGTGCTTGTAGGCGGCGGCGTGGAACAGCAGCGCCGGTTGCTGCTGGCGCAGCAGATGTTCCATGCGCACGGCGTCCTTGACGTCGCCGATCACCCACACCAGCTCGGTGTCGTGCGCCTGCGCCTCCAGCTCCTGGCGCAGGCGGTACAACGCGTACTCGGACTGCTCCAGCAGCACCAGCCGGCGCGGCCGAAAGCGCACGATCTGCCGCACCAGTTCCGAACCGATCGACCCGCCGGCGCCGGTCACCAGCACGCAGCGCGGGCGCAGCCAGTCCGCCAACCCCACGTCGTCCAGCTGCACCGGATCGCGCCCGAGCAGGTCGTCGAGCTCGAGCGCGCGCAGCGCGCTCACCGTCACCCGCCCGTGCAGCAAATCGTCCAGCGCCGGCACGGTGTGCACCGCAAGGCCGGCGGCCGTGCACAGATCGTGCAGGCGCCGCCGCAGGGCGTGTGAGGCTGCCGGCAGCGCCAAAATGACCTGCCGCACGCCCAGCCGCGGCGCGATGACCGCCACCTCGTCCAGCCTGCCGAGCACCGGCACGCCGTGCAGATGGCGACCCTTGAGGCGCGGATCGTCATCCAGCAAGCCCGCCACCCGCCACGGCGCGGGCGCGCGGTACAGCTCGCGCAGCAACATGTCGGCAGCGCTACCGGCGCCCAGCACCAGCACCGGCTGCGACTCGCCCGCAGTCGAACCCAGACGCTGGTCCTTCCAGGTGCGGTAGGCAAAGCGGCTGCCACCCATCAGCAGCACCAGCAGCAACGGGTCCAGCAACAGCACCGACCGCGGCACCACCGTTTTGACGCGGAACAGCACCAGCACGCACGGCACCAGCAGCGCGGCCACCGCCACCGCGCGCACGATGCGCCGCAAGTCCGGCAGGCTGGCGAACCGCCAAAGGCCCCGATACAGGCCAAAGCGCCAGAACAGCACCGCCTGCAGCGGCACCACCCACGCCATCGCGGCCAAGGCGTCATCCAGGTACGCCGGCGGCAGGCTCAGATTGAAGCGCAGCGCGTACGCCGCCAGCCACGCCAGGCACGCGGCCAGGGCATCGTGCAATACGACCAGGCCGATGCGGCCTTTTGACTTCATCATGCGGGCCTCACGTTTCGGGCTGACCGGCGCGCAACCATACCGCGAGCGCCAGCAGCGGTGCATAGGCGACCAGCAAGCCGACGCCGCCGTCGAGCCCGCCGGTCGCCACCCAGGCGGCGATCGGCAGCAGCCAGCCAAGATCGATGGCCGCCACCGCCAGCGTCACCGGCCGGTGACGCCCCAGCCGGCGGGCCGCGTGCTGGTAGGCGTGGCTGCGGTGCGCCTCATAAACCCGCTCGCCACGCAGCAGGCGCCGCAGCAGCGTGAAGGTGGCATCCACCACGAACACGCCGAGCAGGATCAGCCAGCTCCACAGCAGGCGCGGCTGCGCCAAGGCCGCCTGCAGCGACAGGATGCCGAGCGTGATGCCCAAAAACCCACTGCCGGCGTCGCCCATGAAAATCCGCGCCGGCGGGAAGTTCCAAACCAGAAACCCAGCCGCCGCGCCGGCCAGCAGCAGCGGCGGCCACACCCCGGCGGGCCCACACCCGGCCAGCAGGCTCACGCCGGCGGCGCCCAGACACACGCCGATCGCCTCCACCCCGGCAATGCCGTCGATGCCGTCCATGAAGTTGTACAGATTGAGCAGCCACACCAGATACAGCGCCGCCAGCCCAGCGGCAAGCCAACCGGCGGCCAGCGTGTGCCCGAACAGCGTCAGCGGCGGCGCGCCGCCCAGCCAGTACAGCGCCCAGCCGGCGGCGGCGAAATGCCCCAGCAGCCGCCAGCGCGCCGCGATGTGGCCGTGGTCGTCCAGAAAACCGAGCAGCGCACAGCCGGCGCCAGCCCCCAGCAACGCCCAGGCGCTGCGCCAGTGAACGATGCCGCTGGCGGCCAGCCACGGCACGGCCAGTAGAAAGCTCGTCACGATGGCCACGCCCCCGCCGCGCGGCGTCGGCGTGGTGTGCGAACTGCGCGCGTTCGGGATGTCGAGCAGGCGGCGCGCCAGCGCATAACGGCGCATGGCGCCGGTCAGCCACCACGCCAGCGCCGCGACCGCGGGCAGCACAAGCCACGCGCTCATTCAGCGCTGCGCCAGGAAAGCACGGGCGGTTTTTCGCAGCGCGTCGTCCACCGTCACCGGCGGCGTCCAGCCCAGCAGATCGCGGGCTTTGCCGATGTCCACCTGCAGCGAGCCGCACAGGCGCTGGGCCACGGGCGCGCGACCGAGCAGGCGTGCCGCACCCTCCAACCAAGCGGCCGGCACCGGTAACAGGCGCGCCGGCTTGCCGAGCGCCACGCCCAGACGCCGCAGCAGCTCGGTGGTGGACAGATCCTCGCCGTCGCCGGCCAGAAACACCTGCCCCGCGGCGGCCGGATGATCGACGCAGGTCGTCAACAGATCGACCAGGTTGTCGAGCGCGACCAGGCTGCGGCGGTTGTGGATGGCGCCGAGCGGCAGCGGCAGGCCGCGTGCCAGCCAGCCCATCAGGCTGCGGAAATTCGCCTTCACGCCCGGCCCGTACACCAGCACCGGGCGCACGATGACGAGCTCCATGCCGGTCTGCCCCGCCACCGCCCACAGCGCCTGCTCGGCCTCGTGCTTGGAGATGCCGTACGGATCGCACGGCGCGGGCACATCGTCGGCCGTGAACGGCCTGCCCGGGGCGCTGCCTTCGCCGTTGACCTTGATGGAACTTGCGAACACCAGCCGCCGCACGCCGGCCTCGGCCGCCTGCCGCGCCAGTGCCAGCGTGCCCTGCACATTCACCCGCCGGAACTCGGCCAGCGGGTCGGCCGCGTCGTCGCGCATCACATGCACGCGTGCCGCCAGATGCACCACACAGGCCACGCCGTCCAGCGCGGCGCGCCAGTCGGCATCCGGACCCAGATCCGGCGCGTGCACCTGCCGCGCGCCGGCCGGCAGCACCGCCGCGGTGCGCACGGCCGCCAGCGTCGGCACGCCGTCTGCCAGCAGCCGCTCGACCAGCGCACGGCCAACAAAGCCCGACGCGCCCGTCACCAGCACGGGCCCAGGCGCCGGAGCATTGAAAGAACCTTCAGACATCGACCCGCCTCAATCCGCCGTCAGCGCGGCGATCGGCTCCCAATCGATCTCCACCTGCGCCAGCGCGCCGACCGCCTGGCGGCCGGTGAACTCGCGCACCTCGGGCACGCCAAAGCGCCCGTCCTGCAGGCAATAGATGGTCACGATGCGGTCCACCGGGTGCACCAGCCAGTACTCGCGCACTTGGGCACGCTCGTACACGGCGCGCTTGAGGATGTGATCGTGCCCCGCCGTGGCCGGCGACAGCACCTCCACCACCCAGTCCGGCGCGCCGCGGCAGCCGCGCTCGTCCAGCTTGCCCGGATCACACACCACCGACAGGTCCGGCTGCACCACCGTGTCGACCGCGTCGTCCGGCTCGCCGGCGCGCGGCAGGCGCACGTCGAACGGCGCGATGAACACCCGACACGACTGGCCCTGCAACGCATTGGCCACCTGGCGCGCCAGTTCGAGCAGCACTTCCTGGTGCCGCCGCGGCGGTGCCGGCGCCATGGCGTAGGCGACGCCATCGATCAGCTCCCAGCGACCGTCGTCCGGCCAACTGCAGTACTCGGCATAGGTGTGACGCGCCTGGTCGCGCTTGGGCAGTCCCATCGGGCGGTCCTCCAAATACGGTTCGGCCGATTATCCGGCCGCCTTACGCTCGGCGGGCATTCGACACATGGGCTGAGCGACGCCGTCAACGCGACAGTGTCGACAATATTCGCTGAATCCGCCGCTGCAAAGGCGGCAGGTCGCGGATGATGGTCTTCCAGACCATTTCCAGATCAACCTTGAAATAGCCGTGCGCCACCGCGTTGCGCATTTGGTAGGCGGCGCTCAGCGGCAGGTCAGGGTACTGCCTTGCAAACTCCGGGCACCTTTGCTCGATGTTCCGACTGGCTTCGCCGATGATCTCCAGGTTGCGGATCACCGCGTCCTGGATCATTGGGTTTTGCGCAAACGCTGGCTCGCTGACGCCCTCGGTGTAGCGGGCTATCCGCTCGATGGCCTCGGTGATGTGCGTCAGATAATCAACCAGTCGCGGCGGGGCCAATGTCATACGGGCCGCGCCTCTGCCAGCACCTGGGCACGGAACTGGTCGGGCAGCGCATTGGGCGTCAATACATCCACTTCAACACCCAACAGTTGGATCAGTTCGTGGCGGATGGCGCCAATGTCCAGCAACGTCGTCTCGGGTGTTGGATCAACCAGAATATCCAGATCGCTGTTCTCGGTATCTCGACCGTGGAGTACCGAGCCGAACACCCGCGCATTGCGGGCGTGGTGTGCTTCCACCACGCTGCGGATGGCGGCTGCGTGCCTGAATATCGCGTCCGAGGGCCTCATGGCCTGATTCTAGCGACGGCCCTCACCGGCCGCCACCGATGAGCTTGGGCATGGTCGCCCACCGGCCTGGCCGCCGCGCGGTGCACGCCCGCGTGCCCCGAACGAAAGCGCCGAATAAATCAGGAGCGGCTGCAGCCGCGAATTCCCGGGCGAGGCACGGCACCCGACCCGGCGCCCATCTGCGGCGCGCCGGTAACGCCGAGCACCGCCAGCAACTGCGCATTGATCCGGCGCACGTCGAAGCGCTCCTCGGCCAACTGCCGGCTGCGCCGGCCCATGGTTTCGATCAGCGCCGGCTGCTCGATGAACCGGCTCATCCGCTCGGCGAGTGCGTCGACGTCGCGCACCGGCACCAGAAAGCCGTTCTCGCCGTCGATCACCGTCTCGCGACAGCCGGGCGCGTCGGTGGTGATCACCGGCCGGCCCATCGCCATCGCCTCCTGCGTGCTGCGCGGCAGCCCTTCCCGATAGTAAGAGGGCAGCACGTAAACGCTCGCCCGGGCCAGCCAGGGTTTCACGTCCACGTGGCCCGCCCATTCCAGCACGCCTTGCGCCACCCACGCCTCGACCTCGGCGCGCGTGAGGCCGCCCGGGTTGGGGTCGAGGCCGCCCAGCAGCACGAACCGCGCCTCGGGGTGGCGGGCCTTCACCCGCCGGGCCGCTTCGGCGTACTCGGCAATGCCCTTCTCGCGCAGCAGGCGGGCCGCCAGCACGAAGGTGACCGGGCCCAGCACCGGCGGCGCCGGCGGCCATTCGGCGAGGTCGACGCCGATGCCACCAAGGCGAAAGGCTTTTTGCCTCGCAACCAGGCCCCGAGAGACGAATTCGTCCACATCGTCTGAGTTCAGAAAAATCACCTGCGCCGCCTTCGCCAGCGCTGCGCGATAAAGGCGGCCCACGGCACCGCGCAACTGACGACGCCGCCAAGGTAGACGGTCGCCAGACGCGGTAAACACGTAACCCAAGCCTTCGATCATGGCCACCCGCCGCGGCACGCGCGCCAGCCAGGCCGCCAGCGTGCCGTAGATCACGGGCTTGGCAAAATAGGCAAAGCTCACGTCCACGCGCAGCCGGCGCAGCACCGCCGCCAGGCGCAACATGTCCATTCCGTCGCGCAGCGGATTCATGCCGGTGCGGTCGAGCGAAATGTCCACCGGCTGGGCGCCGAGGGCCCGCACGATGTCGCGCTGCCGGTCGTCATAGTCCGGCGCCAGCGCGAACACCTCGACGCCAGCCTGCACCAGCTCGCGCACCAATGGGCCGCGGAAGTTGCCGATCGAGAAAGCCTGACTGGAAATCAGGGCCAGGCGAG
>NZ_JAQVGQ010000007.1 GCF_028696615.1 Immundisolibacter sp.
AGCGGGCCGAAATGCCGACCAGCGCCGGCAGCTGCGTGAGCACGATGAGCAGCGCGGCGCCGCTGGTGAAGCCATCCAGCACCGGCCGGCTCAGAAAGTTCATGAACGCGCCCGCCCGCAGCACGCCGAGCGCCAGCAGCGTGACGGCCGAGATGGCCGCCAGTTGCTGGGCATGGATGACGTTGCCGGCCGGATCGCCATGGCCCACGGCGGACAGCGCGCTGACCACCATCAGCGCATTGACCGCCACCGGCCCCACGCCGACATAGGGACTGCTGCCGAACAGCGCGTAGGCCAGCGAAGGCAGCACGCTGGCGTACAGGCCCACCTGTGGCGGCAGGCCCGCCACCACGGCGTAGGCCATCGCCTGCGGCACCAGAAGCACGGCGGTGATGGTGCCGGCGAGCAGGTCCGCCACGGCATCGGTACGGCGATAGCCCCGAAGCCAGCGCAGCAGCGGGACAAGGCGCATCAGGGGCATGACGAGGTGAGCCGGGAAACGTTTTGTTCATTATCGGCGCAGCGGGGCGCCGGCGTCGCCCCACCCCGGCCCGCCCCGGGCAGAGCCGGGGCAGGATGGCGGTCGGTCAATAGACGGCGCTTTGCCGGTAGCGCTCGGGCAGTTTTTCCGGGCGGCCGTGCGGTGCGGCGGCGCCGGTGTCCCAGTACGCCTCCACGCGCGGGTGCATCACCCGGCGCCACAGCGGCGGGATCAGCGCCACCCACAGCATGACCAGGTAACCGTAAGGCAGGCGCGGCGCCTCGCGCATCACGCGCAGGATCTGGTACGGCCGCCCGACGTTGGCGTGGTGGTCCGAGTGCCGGTCGATCTGGCAGAAAAGCAGGCTGCTGACGAGGAAGCTATCGTCCCAGGCATGCGCCGGGCGGATCGGCTCCCAGCTGCCGTCCGGCAGGCGCCGGCGGGCCAGACCGTAGTGCTCGAGGTAATCGGCCACCGCCAGCAGCACGCGCGCAAACAGGAAATGGGTCAGGAACAGCGGCACCGCCAGCCAGCCGAACAGGCTGACCATGACGGCGAGCCAGGCGAGCGGCAGCGCCGTCATCCACAGCATGCCGTTGTGCAGCGACCACGGCGAGCGGCCCTGTCGGCGCAGGCGCTCGGCCTCGATCTGCCAGCCCATCAGGGTCTTGTAGATGATGCTGTGCACGATGAAGGCGTAGATGTTGTCGCCGTACTTGGCCGAGCCCGGATCCTCCGGCGTCGCCACGCGGTTGTGGTGGCCGTAGTTGTGGTAGATGGCGAAATCGCACATGTTGATGGGCGTGAACAGCAGGATGCCCATCCAGCGGTCGAAGCGCTGGCCGTGGTGGGCCAGCTCGTGCGCGGCGGTGGCGCCGAAACCCACCGAAATGGCCGACGACAGCAGCACGCCGATGCGCTCGGCGGTACCCAGTTCGGCTTGCGTGAACAGCCAGTAGCAGAACACCGCCACCGCCCACTGGGCCGGCACCAGCAGCCACAGCATGACGCGGTAGAACAGACTCTTCTCGAGCGCGGCCTCGTCCTCGGGACGGTGGTTGACGTTGTCTGGGCCGACGAACGGATCGAGCACCGACATGGCGACGAACACCATCACCGTCAGCCAGTGCCAAATCCCACCGCCCAGCAGCCAGCCGATGACTGGCAGCGCCAGCAGCCCGATCAGCGGCCAGGTGGTGACGCGGGCAACCACACTCAGCGGCATGGCGCCGCCGGTTTTCAAGACACCTTCCATGGTTCTCTCCAGTACGCTCGGGCGGCCCCGGTGACCGTCCGTCGGGGCGTCATGTTAACGGCTCCATCGTCCTTGACAATCGTTCAGCAGGTTTTGCCCGCCAGCGACCTCAGGGAACCGCGCGCTGCGTCAGCACGTCCATCAGCTGCGGGTCGGCAAACACCCGGCTGAGTGCGCTCGACAGCGTCTCGTTCACCAGACGCTGGCTGAGCGCCGGCGCCGGCTGGAACGCCACCTCCTGTTCCTGATGTGCGCGGTAGGTGGTGGCATAACTGTTGCCGCCGGCCTTGGCGGTGGCGCGCACGTCGGCATCCACGAACACGGTTTTCTTCATCACCGCGCCGGTGAGGTCGTAGTTGATCTGCAAAAGTTCCAGCGTGAGCGTGTTGCTGAGCGGACCGGCCGACGGCTCGACGGCAAAGCCGAGCTGCTCGAGCGCGCGCGTGGCTTCCTGGTACACCACATCGACCACGTTCACGGCCGGATCGATGCCGGTGACGGCGCCGCTGCGCTGGGCTTCGGTGAGCTGCCGGCGGTCGATGACCTGCACCGCCACCGGCGCACCCTGGCCGAGATTGCGGGCCGTGATGTCGATGGTGGGCCTCAGATCCAGGCGCTGCGGCGCGGTGCTGCAGGCCCCGAGCAGGCCGGCCAACGCAATCAGGACGACGGATAAACGAGACATCGAATGGTATCCGTGGGCAGACGGGATGCGTATTGTGCCGCCCGTGAGCCGGGCGGGGCGAGCAATCTGCCGCGAAAGGGATTTTCCACCCGCCCGTGGAAATGCTGCGGCGCGCGTCACGCCCGCGCCGCACTCAATCAATCAATGGCTTGCGCCATTGATTGATACCCGGGCATCCTGACCCGCGAGAAAGGCGCTGATTTGTGGACGCTTTACTCAAAAGCGCTCCACCGCCGGGCGCAGATCGAGCTCCAGCGTCCAGGCGCTCGGGTCCTGACAGTGCAGTTGCCAGTAGGTTTCGGCAATCGCATCCGGCGCCAGCAGCGTGTGTGCCGGCCGGTCCGGCTCGCGTTCGCGCAGGCGCGGGGTGTCGATCTGGCCGTCGATCACCACATGCGCCACGTGCACGCCCTGGGGGCCGTACTCGCGCGCCATGCTCTGCGCCAGCGCACGCAGGCCGAATTTCGGCACAGCCAGTGTTGCAAAGCCCCTGCCGCCGCGCCAGGCGGCAGTGGCGCCGGTCAGCAGCACGCTGCCGCGTCCGGCATCGGCCATGGCCGGCAGCAGCGCGCGGGCGAACAGGAAGGCGCCCAGGCAGCCGGTTTTCCAGGCCGCTTCGAATTCCTCCGGCGTGACGTCGGCGATGCCGCCTGGCCGGTAGCTGCCGGCGTTGTAGATCAGCACCGAAGGCTCGCCAAGGTCGCGCGCGACCGCGGCACACACGCCCGCCACCGCGGCTGCATCACCGGCATCGGCGGCGTAGGTGCGCAGGCGCGGGCCGAGCCCGCCCAGAGCCGCCGCGACGCTGGCCAGCGTTTGCTGGTGGCGCGCCACCAAGGCAAGGGCAAAGCCCTCGCGGGCGAAACGGCGGGCCAGCGCCAACCCCAAACCGGGACCGGCGCCGACGATGACGGCGGTGGGCCAAGTGCTCATGGGCGTGCCTTGTTGCAACGGACGGGATGAGGAGGATGCCGCAACCACCGGTCCCTGGGAATTTGCCTATCCCTGCGCAAGCGCGGATTAAGGAACCGCTTACGTCTTGGCGTCCCCGCGGACCAGGATGCCCCGGCCTGAATAAAGGGCGTAAGCCATTGATTCATTGAGCGTCGCGTGGGCGTGACCCGCGCGACGGCGAGCCGAAAAATTCCATGGACGGAATTTTTCGGCACCTCCTTGATTCGGCAGTTGCCTGCGGAGCAGAAGGCCTCGGCCGCCCGAGACGACGTACATCATTGATTCAATGGGTGACGGTGCGCCGAACATACCGGTAAAAAATGTTTCAGCAATCCCTCATGGCACCATCAAGCGCTCGTTCGAGCGCCAGCGCGGTTTGCTTTTCGCGATGCTTTCTGAAACCATCACCGGCTTATCGCCGCCGTGCACGCGGTGCAGGAGCGGCTGTCCGTTCCCGCCATCGACTGGCTGGTCGGTCATGTTAAACCTTAAACTTTTTCACCAACCCGGCAGCTTCTAAAGGAGTGCACCGCATGCTCGAATACAGCCGCAAGGATGCCAAGGCCTGGGCTCTGAAGACCATCAAAGGCTTCTACCAGTGCCCGATCAGCCCTGTCACTGCCGACGGCAAGATGGACGAGGCCGGCCTTCGCGAAAACATCGAGAAGTTCATCGACATCGGCATCGACGGTCTGGTGGTCGGCGGCTTCATTTCCGAGTGCTGGAACCTGACCCTCAAGGACTGGTACCGCTACCACGAAGTGGTCGCCGACGCCGCCAAGGGCCGTATTCAGCTCGCCACCATCATCCTCGACCCGTCGGTGCATCAGGCGCTGGAGAAGATGGACTTCTGCGAGAAGCTCGGCTTCCAGAGCGCGGAGGTCATCAACCCGGTGGTGCAGCTGCGCACCGACGACGAAATCTACGCCTGGTACAAGTACCTCACCGACCACAGCAACATGGCCGTGTGCCTGTACCGCACGGCGGTGTCGGGCAAGGTGATCGGCTTCGACCTTATCAAGCGCCTGGCCGATCTCGACACCGTGGTGGCTGTCAAGCAGGGCAGCCTGGTGCGCGCCGAGACGCTGAAGCTGCGCCGCATGGTCCGCGAGGACTTCATCGTGTCCGACCCGAACGAGTCGGTGTTCCTGGACGACCTGCGCCGCGGCGGCCAGGTGGTGTGGGGCGAGATGTCGTACATCGTTTATGGCAAGAAGCGCGTATTGGTCGACCAGTACCGCAAGCTGGCGGCCGAGGGCAAGTGGGAGGAGGCCTACCAGGTGTCCGAGCAGCTGGCGCCGGTGCGCGAGTTCCTGGAGGACATGCTGGTGTGGGAAATCGTCAAGACCGCCACCTATGCGGCGGCCGTCGGCGGCATCAAGGTGTGGTTCGAGGAGCTGGGCTTCAAGGCCGGCGCGCTGATCCCGCCGGTCGCTCCGCCGAGCGAAGAGAAGAAAGCGTGGATTCGCAGCAAGGTGCGGGAGCTGGGCCTGGTCTGATCCAGGCTCGCTGCGCTCCATGAATCAAGGGCTTGCGTTCTGATTCATGCCGGGGCGTGCTGCGCCGGACGGGAAGCGCCGGATAAATCGGCGCTTCCCCCCATTTCTTTGAGAGGAGACGAGTAATGCCTGAGTACAGTCGCAAAGACGCCAAGGCCTGGGCGCTGGAGAAGATCAAGGGCTTCTATATGTGCCCTATCAGCCCGGTCGGCGATGATTTCCAGTTCGACTACGCCAAACTGCGCGAGAACATCGATCAGTTCGTCGACATGGGCATCGAGGGGCTGGTGGTCGGCGGATTCATCGCCGAATGCTGGAACGTACCGCTGCGTGAGTGGCTGCGGTACCACCAGGTGGTGGCCGAGGCCGCGCGTGGCCGCATCCCGCTGTGGACCATCATTCTCGACCCGTCGGTACACCAGGCGCTCGAGAAGCTGGACTACGTCGAGAAGCTCGGCTTCGAGGGCGCCGAGGTCATCAACCCGGTGGTGCAGCTGCGCACCGACGACGAGATCTTCGACTGGTTCAAGTACCTCACCGACCGCAGCAACCTGGCCATCTGCCTGTACCGCACGCCGGTATCGGGCAAGGTGCTGGGCTTCGACCTGATGCGCCGCCTGGCGGATCTGGATACGTGCGTGGCGGTCAAGCAGGGCCACATCAGTCGCGCCGAGACGCTCAAGCTGCGGCGCGATCTGCGCAAAGACTTCATCGTCTCCGACCCGCTGGAGTCGGTGTTCCTGGACGACCTGCGCCGCGGCGGCCAGGTGGTGTGGGGCGAGCTGTCCTACATCCTGTACGGCAAGCTGCGCCCGCTGGTCACCCAATACCGCCAGCTGGCGGCGCAGGGGAAGTGGGAAGAGGCTTACCAGGTGTCCTGCAAGCTGGACCCGGTGCGCGACTACTACGCCGACATCTTTCTGTGGACGGTGGCACAGACCGCCACCTACGCCTCGGCGCTGGCTGGAATCAAGGTATGGTTCGAGGAAATCGGCCTGCACGCCGGGCGCATCATGCCGCCGGTGCGCGAAGCCTCCGAGTCGTTCAAGCAAGAGATTCGCGAGAACCTGCGCCGTCTCGGCGTGGTCTGAGCGGCGCCTGAGAGCTTGTGAATTTTTCAAGCTCTCAAGGCCGGCCAGGGATGGCGGGACGCGAATCGAGCCCCTTGAGGGCTCGATTCGCGTGAGCCCGTCCGGGCGTGTACCGGACGGGCGACGCAAGAAATGCGCAGCACGCGCAATTTTTCACAAACTCTGAGCGGCGCCTGAGTCGGCCTTCGCAAAACCCGGCCCTGCCAACGCGGGGCCGGGTTTTTTAACAGGCAGTTGAAAAAGGGCTTCCTGCCCTTTTTCAACTCGGCTCGTCGCGGCACCTGTCCGCGACGGCCTCCGCTTATCGAGCACTTGACGTGCTCGATAAGCGCGCAAGCCATCCCTGGCTTGCATTAACAGGCCGTTGAAAAAAGATTTTCAACGGCCTGTTAATGGGCGGTTGAAAAACGATCGATGCCGCGAGGCCGGGGATGCTTCGCGCGCAATCGAACACGCAGGTAGTTGATCGGTCGGCCCGTCACAGAACAGCCCGTCGTTGCCCGCCGTTCGGGCCAAGACCGTGGTTGGCTCAGGTTTCTTCAACCGGCGCCTGCCACAACCGCCGGCCGATCAGCAGCACGAACGGGCCAACGCCGGCCAACAGCAGCCAGTAATACGTGGCGCAACGCCACGCGACCAGAGCCGCCGCCAGCGTAGGCGCAGGCAGCCACGGCGCCAGCAGGGCGCTGAAGCCGAGCTCGACGCCACCACTACCACCGGGCAGCAGCGTCACCTGACCGGCGCCGAAGCTCAGCATTTGCGTCAGGAACAGGTACGACCACGGCACCCGCTCGCCCAGGCCACGTACGATCCAGAACAGGATGCTGTAGCGGATTAGCCAGTGACACACGCACAGCGCGTAGACCAGCGCCAGACGCCAGCGGGCCAAGCTCAGCAGCAGGCCAAGGCCGTGTCGAAAACGCAGGATCCAGCGCGCCAGCTGCCGACGCCGCACCACGGAAATACGGAAGTGATGCAGCACTCGCCCGGCCCACAGCAGCACCCGCCGGTAATCGCGCACCATCAGCCACAGCACCACACAGCCGCCGACCAGCAACACCAGCAGGGTGCCGATGTGCCAACCCAGGTGTTGCTCGCTGGGGCCGGCCAGCAACAGCGGCGCGATGACCAGCAGCGCGGCCAGAAAAAACGTCAGATCGAGCACCTGATCGAGCGCGTACATGGCCGCGGCGTGGCTGCTGCTGAGGCCACGCTGGCCGACCAGGTAGACATAGGCGAGGGCACCACCGCTGCCAGCCGGCGTGGCGTTGGTGGCGAACTCGATGGCCATCACCCGGCCGACCGCACGCGGCAGGGACAGCTTCTGACCCAGACCGCCGAGCACCAGGCGCATGCGCACGGCGTTGATCAGCCAGCCGACGCCGACGGCTGCGACCGCGGTGAGCCATACCCGGGCGGGCAGAGTGCGCAGCTCGAGCAGCAGCTCCCGCCCGCCGATGAACAAGGGGAACGCGGCGCTCACGGCGAACGCGAGCGCAATCAGCAGGAACGTGCGTTTCAAACGGCTCGGTCCAGCCAGGTGGATTTGGTCAGCGCCGTGCGGCAGGTCAGCAGATGGTTCAGCGTCGCCGTCCAGAAGCGCCGCGCGCTGGCGTGTTGCATGTCGACGGGGTGCAGACCAAGGCGCAGCAGCGGCGCCGCGCCCTGGATGCGCAGGGCGGCCGAGTTTACAAGCCGCGACAACGCCCGGCGCCAATGGCTGCGGGCGCTCCACACCAGGCTGGGCACCGGATGCACGCGCCCGTGGCGTAGGTCCAGCAGCGCCCGTCGGGTGCTGGTATAGCGCAGCGGCAACCCCGTGAGCGCGGCCGAGGCCGCCTCGCCGAGCAGCCAGGCCGGCGCCACGAAGCCCGCCGGCCGCCAGCCGAAACCCGCAAACAGGTCCAGGCCGCGCTGCAGCCGTTCGCGTGCCGCCGACGTGTCTAGCCGATAGAACTCGGCCTCATGCGTGTAAACACGGCGCATCAAAAAATCCCAAGGATCACCGCGCAGCGGCAAGTCGTCGGCGTGGAAGTACCCATGCAGGGCCAGCTCGTCGCCACGCGCCAGGCGCGCATCCATGGCGGCGACGAAGCGCGGATGCCGCCGCAGATCCCCGGCATGGTGGAAATCCGGCACCACCAGCAGCGTCAGCGGCACGCCAAGGCGGTCGGTCAGCGCCACGAACGGGCGGTAGGCGTCCCAGGTCTGTGGGGCTACGTCGTGCAGCACCACACAGAATGCGCGCCCCGCCTCACGGTCCGGCATGGCTGGCGCCGGCGCGCTGCGCGCCGTCCTGGCCCAACACGCGCCGGTAATGGCCAACCAGCCCGGCCAGCGTCTGCTCCCAGGCATAGCGTTCCTCGACGCGCCGGCGGGCGTGCCGGCCGATGGCCTTGGGGTCCAGGCTGAACAGCGTGCGCGTGGCCTCGACCAGACCATCGCGACTGAGGTCGGTGGTCAGCACGCCGGTGCCGGGCACCACCAGCTCCGGCAGTGCACCGGCGCGCATGCCGATCACCGGCAGCCCGCTTGCCATCGCCTCGAGCACCACCAGGCCGAAAGTCTCGTTACACCCCGCGTGGATCAGCGCATCGCAGGCAGCGAGCGTGCCCGCCAGCACATCGCTCGGCATGAAGCAGTCCAATACGGTGACGTTGGCGGCGTCGCTGCGCGGCATTCCAGGGCCGATCAACAGCAAATGATAGCCGGCGCCCAGCGCGCGGGCGGCATCGATCAGCAGCGGAATGTTTTTCTCGCGCGCCGCCCGGCCGGCGAATACCAGTAGCCGGGCATCAGCGGCCACGCCTAGTCGTCGGCGCAGGCTGGCGTCGGCCCGGTCGGGATGGAAGGTGCGCGTGTCGACCCCGAGCGGTTGGACGGTGACCCGCTCCACGCCCAAGGCGTTCAGGTTCCGTGCCATGACGCGACTGGGCGCGAGCACCTCCGTGAAGCGCGTGTACAGGCGGCGTACATAGCGCTCACCAAGACGCCGCGCGGCGCCGCCGAAGCGGTTTTCGAGCAGCCGCGGCAGGTCCGAGTGGTAGAAGCCGAACACCGGGACGCCCAGGCGCTGCCCGGCCGCCAGTGCGGCCCAGGCCAGACGGTAGGGGTCACCGGCCTCGATCAAGTCCGGCTGCAACTCGCACAGGGTCTGCGTCCAGCGCTTGCCGCGCAGCGGCAGCTGGTAACCGGTGCGACCGATCGGCGGTGCCGGCAGCGTGTGCACGTCGCCGCGCCGCGCAGCCGATTTGCCGGGCACCAGCAGGCTGTGCCGGATGCCCGACTGGGTGGCCAGATAGGCCTGTTTTTGTGTCAGATAGGTTCGTACGCCGCCGCTGGTCGGCGCATAAAACATGGTGATGTCGGCGATATGCACGCTTGGACCGATCTTGCAGGCGCCGACGTGTCGGCATGTGTGACGATGATAAGACGCTGTGCCGGCCGCGACTTGCATCCGTCGATCGCGCCGGGGCATCCTTCCGAGGACGGCACGGGGCCGAATCGGCGCGTGCCCGCGGCCGTCGACGCCTGGCGATCGACGGCCTGTGAACCCTATCACAGGTGCCCGAAACCGTTATGTCACGACCGACCCAACCCGACCACCCGGCCACCGGCGGCGGGCGCCTGCAGATCCCGGTCTGGGACTGGTCGGTACGCCTGTTCCACTGGGCGCTGGTCCTGCTGATCGCCGCCGCCTGGGCCACCGCCGAAGCCGGGGTCGACTACATGCACTGGCACATGCGCTGCGGCTATGCGGTGCTGACGCTGCTGCTGTTTCGGCTGCTGTGGGGTCTGGTCGGCAGCGGCAGCGCGCGATTTTGCGGCTTCTTGCGCGGGCCGCGGGCAGTGCTCGCCTATGCGCGCGCCTGGTTCAGCCACGAGCCCCAGCATTACCTAGGTCACAACCCGCTCGGCGGCTGGATGGTGATCGTGCTGCTGCTACTGGTCGGCGTACAAGCCGGCACGGGGCTGTTCGCCAACGACGACATCTTCAACGAAGGACCGCTGGCGCGGCTGGTGAGCGGCGATACGAGTGATTTTATGACCACCATTCATAAGGTCAACTTCAACCTGCTGCTGGCGGCGGTCGGCCTGCACGTCACCGCCGTGCTGCTGTATCTGTTGCGCGGCGAGAACCTGCTGCGCGCCATGTTCAATGGGCGCAAACCCGCCGGCGACTATCTGGACCGGCCAGGCCCGCCGGCGCCGGCCTGGCGCGCGGTGCTGTGCCTGGCGCTCGCAGGCGCGGCGGTGTGGGCGCTGGTCACGCTGCCCGGCTGACGGATACGACGCAGACCGCGCAGCACGCGGGTGGACGTTGCGGCGCGGCTTCGGGTAAGGTTCCGCGCCGCCCCGCGCCTTGCCGGCACGGGCTTTTTCGGCGCCCCGGTAGCTCAGCAGGATAGAGCGTCCCCCTCCTAAGGGGAAGGTCACACGTTCGAATCGTGTTCGGGGCACGCCTTTCCGCGCAGCCGCTTATCCGCATGTCGCCGCCAACCGCCACCCGCATCGCGCTGCTGCGCCTGCTCGCCGATGGTCACTGGCATTCCGGCCGCGAGCTGGCCGGGCGGCTGGAACTGACGCGCGCGGCGGTGTGCAAGCAGGCACAGGCGCTGGCCGACTGGGGCGTCAGCGTGCATACCGAGCGCGCACGCGGCTATCGCCTGGCGCAGGCGCTCGATCTGCTCGACCCGGCGCGTCTGCAGGACGGACTGGCGCGCGTCGGTGTGCGCGATGCGGTCGAGCTGTTCGATACCCTGCCGTCCACCAATGCGCACCTGATGACCCGCATCAGCCGCGGGTGCGGCGGCGGGATGTGTCTTGCCGAGCACCAGACCGCCGGCCGCGGCCGCCGTGGCAGGGCCTGGCATTCGCCGTTCGGGCGCAACCTGTACCTGTCGATCGGGCAAGCCTACGAAGGCGGTGCGGCGGCGCTGGTTGGCCTGAGCCTGGCGATCGGCGCCGCGCTGGCGCAGCTGCTGTCTGACCTTGGCGTGCCCGGCGTGGGCATCAAGTGGCCGAACGACCTGTTGTGCGATGGCCGCAAGCTCGGCGGCATCCTCATCGAGCTGCAGGGCGACACGCAGGGCCCGTGCTGGGTGGTGGCCGGCGTGGGCCTCAACGTGAACATGCACGGCGCAGCCGACGACGCCATCGACCAGCCGTGGACCAGCCTGGCGCAACTGACCGGGCGCGATTGGGACCGCACCGCGCTGGCGGTGCGCATGATCTCGACCCTGCGCCAGGTGATGAGCGACTTCCCCGCCATGGGGCTGGCTCATTGGCAGGCCGTTTATGACCGCTTCGACGTGCTGGCCGGGCGGGCGGTCGACGTGGACTGGGCCGGCGAGCGCATCCGCGGCGTGGCCTGCGGAATCGACTCGAGCGGCGCGCTGCTGGTCGACGACGGCGCCGGCCGGCGTGCGCTGTGGGGCGGGGAAGTCACCGTCAGGGCGCGCGGTGGATCTGCTGTTTGACCTCGGCCACAGCCGCCTGAAGTGGGCGTACTGGGCCGACGGCCGCCTGCACACACCCGGCGCGGTCGGCTGGCGTGACCGGCCACCGGCGAGCGTGTTCGAGCAACTACTCGGCGAGCTCGAGCCGCCGCGGCGCGTCGCCGTGGCCGCGGTGGCGCGCGGCGAGCCACTGCAGGCGCTGCAGGCGGCGGTTCGCGCGCGCTGGGGACTGGACGCACAGGTACCGCCAGTCACCGCCCGCTGCGGCCAGGTGCGCTGTGGCTACGTCGAGCCGGGCCGCCTCGGCTTCGACCGCTGGGCGGCGCTGATCGGCGCCTGGGCGCGCCAACCCGGCCGGGCGGCGGTGGTGATCGACTGCGGCTCGGCGGTCACGGTGGATGCCCTGGCCGCCGACGGCCAGCATGTGGGCGGCGTAATCATGCCCGGCCTCGACATGATGGCGGATGCCTTTTACGCCCGCACCGGCCTGCCGCGCGGCACGCCCGCCAACGATCGCGAGCTGGCGGCGCGCTGCACCGCCGATGCCGTGGCCAGCGGCGCGCGCATCGCCGTGCTGGGTGGCATCGAGCTCGCTCTGCGGCGCTGGGCGGCGCGCCTGCCGGATGCCAGCGCCTGGCTGACCGGTGGTGACGCACCGGCGTTGGCGGCGGATTTGCCTGCCACACTGCAGTCCGCCCCGCATCTGGTGCTGGAGGGCCTGGGGCGCATCCTGGAGGGGGAGGGTGAATGAGAGCACTGACATGGCTGCTGCTGGCACTGAACGCCATCGCCGCCGCCGCATGGCTGGCAGGGTTCGAGCTGCCGGCCGCGGCGCCGGCCGCACCGCCGGCCCCAAGCGGCGCCAAACCGTTGCAGTTGCTGAGCGAGTTGCCGCAGTTGCCGCCTCGTCTGGATGCGCTGCCGGGCGAGCCCGAGCCGGCCACGCCGGCGGCAGCAGCGGCACCGGTCGAGCTGGCTGTGCCGGCCGACGTGGGTGCCCAGCCGATCGCCGTGACTCCAGCGGTCGATTCCCCGCCCGACGCCGCCAGTGCGCCCGCCGATACCCCGGCGCCGGCTGCCGCCGACGCCCCGGCGCCCGCACCGAGCTGCTACCGCACCGCCCCGCTCGGCACCGACGCCTACGATGACGCCGGCAACGCGTTGCGCGCAGCCGGCTTGGGCGAGCCGCGCCTGCAGCCGCCGGCACGTGTGCGCGAGCGGTACTGGGTGTACTGGAGCGGCAGCGCCGAGCAGATCGGCGAGGTCGAGGCCAGGCTCAAGGCCGCCGGCCTGCGCGACTGGTACCGCCAGCGCGGCGCTGGTGGCGAGTTGCGGCTGTCGCTCGGCGTGTACGGGCAGCTGGATAGCGCCCGGCGCCGCCAGCGCGAGCTGGCCGCCCGCGGCATCCAGGCGCAGATCAGCCCGCGTTACCCGCCGCAGGCGCGTCTGCGCTGGGTCATCACGGCGATACCGGGCGCCGTCGAGGCCGCCCGACCGCGGCTGCAGGCGCAGGGCGTGAACCTGGAGCCATGCCCTGAGGGCCCGTGAATTTTTCAAGCGTCGAGGCCGGCCCGGGATGCGCGATGCAAGAGGGCAGCACTCCACGAATCAAAGGCTTGAGCCATTGATTCGTGCCGGCGCAGGGTGCCCCGGAACATACCGACCCGGACCGCAGCGCGGTGTCAAAGCCGGCTTAACAGGCCGTTGAAAAATCTTTCCCAACGGCCTGTCAAGGCAAGCCAGGGATGGCTTGCGCGCACATCAAGCACGTCAAGTGCTTGATATGCGGAGGCCGTCGCGGACCGGTGCCGCGACGAGCCGAGTTGAAAAGGGGCAGGAAGCCCTTTTCAACGGCCTGTTAAGGCAAGCCAGGGATGGCTTGCCCCCCAAAGCAAGCGCGTCAAGCGCTTGATTTGGGGGAGGCTCGTTGCGGACCGGTGCCGCGACGAGCCGAGTTGAAAGGGGCAGGAAGCCCTTTTCAACGGCCTGCTAAGCGCCGACACCGCATAATGTGCGCCGGGCCGCCGACCAGGTGGCCCGGCGGCCGACTTCTCTCGTTGGCGCTCCCCCCGACCGAGCCGACGCCACCATGACCGAACCCGCCCGCGCGGCCGCCGACGACGTGCAGCAACACCTGCGTGAGGTGCAGGAACTGCTGGCCCGCCACCGCCTGGTGGAGGACCTCGTGCACCGGCAGGAAATGCCGCGTCACGACCTGGTCGAGAACCTCGTTCACAAGCAGAACGAAACCCGGCTGCGTGAGCTGCTGGACCGCCTGCACCCGGCCGACATTGCCTACATCCTGGAAGCGCTGCCGCGCGAGGAACGGCTCTACGTCTGGAACCTGGTCAAGGCCGAACGCGACGGCGAAATCCTCATCGAGGTCTCGGACGCGATCCGCGAGTCGCTGATCGAGGCCATGGACCCGGCCGAGCTGCGCGCCGCGGCGCAGTCCCTCGACACCGACGAGCTGGCCGACCTCGTCCCGGACCTGCCGGCGCAGGTGGTCGAGGACGTGTTCCAGTCGCTGGACGTGACCGAGCGCGAGCACCTGCGCGCGGCGATGTCCTACCCGCAGGACGCGGTCGGCGCGCTGATGAACTTCGACCTCGTGACCGTGCGCGAGGACGTCAGCCTGGAAGCCGTGTTGCGGTACCTGCGGCGCTTCGAGGCGCTGCCGGATCACACCGACGCGCTGTTCGTGGTCGACCGCGACTCGCACCTGAAGGGCCTGCTGTCGCTCGAGGCGCTGCTGCTGAACGACCCCGAGCGCACGGTCGGCGAGGTGATGACGCGTGACGGCGTGATCAGCTTCGAGCCGCAGGACAACGCCCGCGAGGCGGCACAGGCGTTCGAGCGCTACGACCTCATCTCCGCCCCGGTGGTGGACGGGCAGGGGCGGGTGGTCGGCCGGCTCACGGTCGACGACGTGGTCGATTTCATCCGCGAGGAGAGCGAGGCCGAGCTGCTGGCCCAGGCCGGCTTGCGCGAGGGCGAAGACGTGTTCGCCTCGGTATGGGACTCGGTGCGCAACCGCTGGTCGTGGCTGGCGGTGAACCTGGTGACGGCATTCATCGCCTCGCGCGTGATCGGCCTGTTCGAGGCCTCGATCGAGCGCCTGGTGGCGCTCGCCACGCTCATGCCCATCGTGGCCGGCATCGGCGGCAATTCCGGCAACCAGACCATCACCATGATCGTGCGCGCCTGCGCCACCGGTCAGATCACGCCGGAGGCCTTTCCACGCCTGCTCAAAAAAGAACTCGGCGTCGCCACCATCAACGGCCTGATCTGGGGCGGCCTGCTCGGCGTGCTGGCCTACGCGCTGTACGGCAACCCGCAGCTGGGACTGGTCATGACCGCCGCCATGACACTGAACCTGCTGCTGGCCGCCAGCGCCGGCGTGACGATTCCGATGCTGCGCATTCGCCTGGGCCGCGACCCGGCGCTCGGCAGTTCGGTCATGATCACCGCGCTCACCGACTCGGGCGGCTTTTTCATCTTTCTGGGTCTGGCCACGCTGCTGTTGCTGTGAGCCGCTACCCAGCGGTCATCAGTCCGGCTGGCGGATGGTGGTGGCCGAGGTGCGGATGCGCCGCCCGCCGCGCTGTAGGGTGAGTGTCACCTCTTTGTCGCGCGGCAGCGCGGCCAGCACCGCCAGCGCCTCGCGGGCGCGCTCGAAGGCGTGGTCGTCGATCGCCAGCAGCAGGTCGCCCGGCTGCACGCCGGCGCGGGCCGCCGGCGAGGCGCGATAAACCCCGGCCACCAGCGCGCCGGTCTGCGCATCCAGACCGAGCGAGGCGGCCAGCTGTGGGGTCAGCTCCTGCAGCTCGATGCCCAGCCAGCCGCGCGGCACCTCGCCGTACTCGCGCAGCTGCGCCGTGATCTGCCGCACCAGGCTGATCGGCACCGCAAAACCGATGCCCTCGGAACCACCGCTGCGGCTGTAGATGGCGGTGTTGATGCCGATCAGCTCGCCGTTGGCATTGATGAGCGCGCCACCCGAGTTGCCGGGATTGATGGCGGCGTCGGTCTGGATGAAATCGTTCACGGCACTGATGCCCGGCGCCGCCCGCCCGACGGCGCCGACCACACCCAGCGTCACCGTCTGGCCGACGCCGAACGGGTTGCCGATCGCCAGCACCAGATCGCCGATGCGCACCTGGCGGTCGTCGCCCGGCGCGATGACCGGCGCGTCGGCAACGTCGATCTGCAGCAGCGCCAGATCGGTCAGCGCATCGCTGCCGAGTACGCGTGCCTTGGCGCTGCGCCCGTCGCGCAGCGCCACCTCGACCTCGTCGGCCTCGGCGATCACGTGGTGGTTGGTCACGATGTAGCCGCCGGCCTGCAGCAGTACGCCCGAACCCAGGCTCGACTCCAGGCGCTGGCGTGGCACCGGGGCGCGCCCGAAAAAACGCTGGAACAGTGGATCGTCGAGCAGCGGGTTGTACGGGCGCGTGACCACTTTAGTGCTGTAAATGTTCACCACCGCCGGCGCGGCGCGTTCCACGGCCGGCGCAAAACTGTTGGCGGTCGGCGGACTCGGCGGCGCCCTGTCGGCCTGCGGCGCCTGACTGGCGATCCGGGGCGGCGATTGCGGCCCGAGCTTGGGCCACAGCACACCGATGGCGAGGCCCGCCGCCACCCCGAACGCCGCGGCCTGCAGCAGATAACGCACCAAATTGCGGCTGATCGCCATGTCGGGCCTCCGGGTGGGGGCGCCATCCTAGCAGGCGTCGGGCCATCGCCGACCCCCGGCTTGGCGGTGTCGCTTGGCGTTTGGCACAATACCGCGGCTTTCTTTCCGCCTCGTACGCGCACGGCCGGCCGTCGCCCCCACAGCGACGCGGGCGGCCCGCGGCCGGGGTTACATGGATCAGGGCGGGTCATACCGGCCCGCTTTCAGGGGGAACTCAACCTATGGCAAACGATGCGGTCGATCCCGCGCGTCGCCGGCTGCTGGCCGGCACCGCCGGGGCGCTCGGCGGCGTGGGTCTGGCGGCCACTGCGGTGCCGTTCATTTCCAGCATGCAGCCCAGCGCCAAGACCCAGGCGGCGGGGGCACCCGTCGAGGTCGACATCAGCAAACTCGCCCCCGGCGAGTTGATGGTGGTGGAATGGCGGCGGCGGCCGGTGTGGGTGTTTCGCCGCACGCAGGAAGAGCTCGACAACCTGGCCAAGGTCCCCGCGGACGCGCTGCGCGATCCCGATTCGGCCGAATCCGAGCAGCCGCCGTACGCCAAGAACCCGCACCGGTCGATCAAGCCCGAATATCTGGTGATGCTCGGTGTGTGCACGCACCTGGGCTGCTCGCCGCAGCTGCGTGCCGAACCCGGTGAGCTCGGCGCCGACTGGCTGGGTGGTTTCCTGTGCCCGTGCCACGGCGGGCGCTACGACCTGGCCGGCCGGGTGTTCAAGGGCGTGCCGCCACCGCTGAACATGGCGGTGCCGCCGCACAAGTACCTGTCCGACACCCGCATCGTGATTGGCGAAGATCAGGAGACCGCGTGATGGTCAACCGCAGCTCCGGCCTGGCGCGCTGGATCGACGAACGTTTCCCCATCTTCGACTGGTGGGACGATCACGTCGCGCAGTACTACGCGCCCAAGAATTTCAATTTCTGGTACTTCTTCGGCTCGCTGGCGCTGGCCGTGCTGGTGCTGCAGATCGTCACCGGCATCTTCCTGACGATGAACTACAAGCCGTCGGAAGACATGGCGTTCGCGTCGATCGAATACATCATGCGCGACGTGAACTGGGGGTGGCTGATCCGCTACCTGCACTCCACCGGCGCGTCGATGTTCTTCGTGGTGGTGTACCTGCATATCTTCCGCGGCATCATCTATGGCTCCGGCAAGGGGCCGCGCGAGCTGGTGTGGCTGTTCGGCATGGTCATCTACGTGCTGCTGATGGCCGAGGCCTTCATGGGCTACCTGCTGCCCTGGGGCCAGATGTCCTACTGGGGCGCGCAGGTCATCATCTCGCTGTTCGGCGCCATACCGCTGATCGGCGATGGCCTGTCGCTGTGGATTCGTGGCGACTTCGCGGTCGGTGACCCGACCCTGAACCGCTTCTTCGCATTGCACGTGGCGGCGGTGCCGCTGCTGATCATCGCGCTGGTGTTCTTCCACATCATCGCGCTGCACGAGACCGGCTCGAACAACCCCGACGGCGTCGACATCAAGAAAAAGAAAGGCCCCGACGGCAAGCCGCTCGACGGTATTCCGTTCCACCCGTACTACACGGTCAAGGACATCTGGGGCCTGGCGGTGTTCGCCATCATCTTCGCGGCCATCGTGTTCTTCGTGCCGGAAATGTGGGGCAAGTTCCTGGAGCCCGACAACTTCAAGCCGGCCGACCCCATGGTCACGCCGCAGCACATCGCGCCGCTGTGGTATTTCGCGCCGTTCTACTCCATCCTGCGCGCCGTGCCGGACAAGTTCCTGGGCGTGGTGGCGATGGGCGCGGCCATCTTCGTGCTGTTCCTGGTGCCGTGGCTGGACCGCAGCCCGGTCAAGTCCATCCGCTACCGCGGGCCGCTGAACCGCATCGCGCTGGCGGTGTTCGTGGTCAGCTTCCTGGGGCTCGGCTACCTGGGCACGCAGCCGGTGTCGGAGCTGTACACGCTGATCGCCCGCGTGCTGGCGGTGCTGTATTTCCTGTTCTTCCTCGCCATGCCTGTCTACACCAAGATCGACCGCACCAAGCCAGTTCCGGACCGGGTGACGACAAAATGAAAAAACTGATCCTCGCTTGTCTGCTGGCGGCTGCACCGATGCTGACGCTGGCGTCCGAAGGTGCGGCGCTGGCGAAGTTCCAGGTGGACCTTGGCAACCGCGCCGGGCTGCAGCGCGGCGCCCGCACCTTCGTCAACTATTGCGTCAGCTGCCACAGCGCCGAGTTCATGCGCTATTCGCGCATGGCCCAGGACCTCGGGCTCACGCCCGAGCAGGTGCAGGCCAACATGATCTTCAACGGCGGCGACGTGCATCAGGTCATGCGCGTGGCGCTCGGCAAGAAAGACGGCGCCAAGTGGTTCGGGCAGGCGCCGCCGGATCTCACGCTGGCCGCCCGCTCGCGCGGGCCGGACTGGCTGTATGCCTATCTGCGCAGCTTTTACCTCGACCCGTCGCGGCCGTTCGGCGTCAACAACACGGTGTTCCCGAACGCCGCTATGCCGCATGTGCTGGCCAACCTGCAGGGTGCCCAGGAGCTGCGCGACGGCCACCTGCAGCAGGTGTCGGCGGGAACGCTGAAACCCGCCGAGTACGACGCCATGATCCGCGACCTGGTCAATTTCATGGTCTACATTGGCGAGCCGGCCAAGCTGGTTCGCTACGGCCTCGGCGTCAAGGTGATGCTGTTCCTGCTGGTGTTCGCCGGCCTGGCCTACATGCTCAAGCGCGAATACTGGCGTGATGTTCACTGAGTAGGGTGTAACTCGTTGTCTTCCAAGTCGACCAAGCCGTCCAAGAAAGAACCCGCCGCATCCAAGGCCGCCACCACCAAGGTCGAGCCGCTGGATTACGGCAACGATGCCGACGGTTTCACCACCGAGCGCATCCGCAACATGAAGCTCTACGCCGGTGTGGTGTGCCCCCACAGCCACCGCACTCGGCTGGTGCTGTGCGAGAAGGACATCTCGATCGAGATCGAGCCGGTCGATCCGGGCGCCATGCCCGAGGACCTGCGCGACCTGAACCCCTACGGCGACCTGCCGGTGCTGGTCGACCGCGGGCTGGTGCTCTACAACTCCGCCATCATCATGGAGTACCTGGACGAGCGCTTCCCGCATCCGCCGCTGATGCCGGTCGATCCCATCAACCGCGCCCAGGCGCGGCTGATGCTGTGGCGCATCGACCGCGACTGGTTCAGCCTGCACCGCACGCTGACCGAGCCGGACAAAAAGTCCGACGTGGCCGGTGCCCGCAAGGTGCTGCGCGACGGCCTGACGGCGATCGCGCCGCTGTTCCAGCAGCACGAGTTCGTGTTCGGCGAAGGCCCGACGCTGGTCGACTGCGCGCTGGCGGTGCTGCTGTGGCGCCTGCCGGTGTACGGCATCGAGCTGCCGGCGCCGGCGCGCCCGCTGCTGCGCTACGCCGAGCGCATGTTCGCCCGACCGGCGTTTCGCAACAGCCTGACCGAGCAGGAATTCGAAATGCGGCACGGTCCGTCGGCATCGGCCTGACGGTTCGCGTGTGGACAAGCTGCCTTCGGCAAAACCCTATCTGCTGCGCGGCATGGTGCAGTGGATGGAGGACAACGGCCTGACGCCGCAGATCCTGGTCGACGCCACGCTGGCCGGCGTGAGCGTGCCGCAGGAATACGTCAAGGCCGGCAAGATCGTGCTCAACATCGCCGAGCGCGCCACCGTGCGGCGCGAACTGGGCAACGACCACGTGTCGTTCGGGGCACGCTTCGGCGGCGTGGCGCGCGAGGTATGGGTGCCGATCGCCGCCGTGCTCGCCGTCTACGCGCGCGAGAACGGGCAGGGCATGACCTTCCCCACGGAAGACTCCGACACGCCGCCCGAACCGCCGCCACCGCCTGCACCGGAGCGGCCGAAACTCCGCGTCGTCAAATAGAGCCGCATAGCCCGGCCGGACGGTAAAAAAACTGCGCCATCGCGCGGGGCGGGCGCATTTCGCGGTGTTTAGCAGGCCGAGGATGGCTTGCGCGCAGTCACGCGCGCTCTGCGGAGGCCGTCGCGGACCGGCGCCGCGACGTACCGGGTAGAAAAAAGGCAGGAAGCCCTTTTCAACGAGCTGTTAAGGAAACGCTGAATAATCCAGCGTCTCCCGTCCGGGGCAGGATGCCCCGGCATGAATCAAGGGCGCAAGCCCTTGATTCAAGGAGCGTCGCGCGGGCGTGTACCGCGCGACGGCGAGCTGAAAAATTCCAGGGACGGAATTTTTCCGCACTTCCTTAAGGCGCCGTTCGACGACGGCCGTGGGTTGACAAGAACAGTCCACCATCACGGTGGGCGCAAAAAACCGCAAATAAAACGGGGGGGGGAGATGGAATCCGCAGCATCACGACCAGCGGCAGGTCGCCGCCGTAGGCGTTTGGTTCTGGTCGTGGTGCTGTTGCTCGCAGCCGGCGGCCTGTGGGCGGGCTGGTGGCGCCTCATCGGCCAGTTTCGCGAGCACACCGAAAATGCCCAGGTGGCCGGTAACCGCCTGACGGTCATGCCGCAGGTGAGCGGCACCGTCACCACGGTACGCGTGGACGACACCGATCGCGTGCACCGCGGTGATGTCTTGCTGCAGCTCGACGATGCCGATGCCCGCGTGGCGGTGGCCAACGCCGAGGCGGCGCTCGCCGAGGCGGTTCGGGCAGTGTCCATGCTGGTCGCCGAACGCTCGCGCGCCGCGGCTGCGGTCGAGCTGGCCACGGCGCGTCTGGCGCGCGCCACGGCCGATCTCGAGCGCCGCCGCGGTCTGGTAGTGCGGCGCTCGATTTCTGTGGAGGAACTCAACCACGCGGAGCTCGACGTCAGCACCGAGCGGGCCGGCATGCAGGTGGCGCAGCGTCAGCTCGGGGTGGCGCAGTCCGCGCTCGGCAGCGGGCCGCTGCGCGAGCATCCGCTGGTGCATCAGGCCGCCGCGGCGCTGCGCAAGGCCTATCTCGACCTCGAGCGCTGCCGCATCCTGGCGCCGGCCGACGGTCAGGTGGCGCAGCGCAGCGTGCAGGTCGGCCAGCAGGTGACACCGGCCAGCCGCCTGCTGGACGTGGTGCCGCTGGAGGGGGTCTGGGTGGAGGTCAACTTCAAGGAAAACCAGCTCGCCAATTTGCGCATCGGCCAGCCGGTGCACATGGCCACCGATCTGTACGGCGAGCGCCTGGCCTTCACCGGCCGCATCGCCGGCATCGGTGCTGGCACCGGCAGCGTGTTCTCGCTACTGCCACCGCAGAACGCCACCGGCAACTGGATCAAGATCGTGCAGCGCGTGCCGGTGCGGGTGGACATCGACCGCGAGTCGCTAGCCGGCCATCCGCTGCCGCTGGGGGCGTCGGTGGACGCCCTGGTCGATACACGCGCGCGCGATGGCATGCTGGTGACCAGCCGCGCCGCGCCGGTCGATGCCCGTTTTGCCACCGATGTCTACGCCGACCGGCTGGGCGTCATCGAGGCGCGCCTGGCGCAGCGTATCGCGGCGGCATTCAGCGGTGCCGGCCTGGGCGACTGAGTGAACGCCACGCCGCTGTCGGCCAGCCGCCTGGGGCTGATGACGCTCGGGCTCGGGCTCGGCACGTTCCTGGTTTCGCTCGATTTCGCCGTCGCCAACGTCGCCATCCCCAACATCTCGGGCGATCTCGCCGTCAGCCCGAGCCAGGGCACCTGGGCCATCACCTCGTTCACGGCCGCCAACGCCATCGCGCTGCCGCTGACCGGCTGGCTGGCGCGGCGTTTCGGCGAGGTGCGCCTGTTCGTCGCCGCCGGGCTGCTGTTCACGCTGTTCTCGCTGCTGTGTGGCCTGTCGCCAAACCTCGAGACGCTGGTGGTGATGCGCGTCCTGCAAGGCGTGGTGTCGGGACCGATGCTGCCGTTGTCGCAATCACTGCTGCTGCGCCATTTCCCGGCACACCTGAAGGGCATGGCGCTGGCCGTGGTGTCGATGACGGTGACGGTGGCGCCGCTGACCGGCCCCATCATCGGTGGCGCCATTACCGACAACTGGTCTTGGCCGTGGATTTTCTTCATCAACCTGCCGCTCGGGCTGTTGGCCGCGGCGCTGGTATGGAGCACGCTGCGCGATCGCGAGACCGAGCGCGCCCGGCTGCCGATCGACGGGGTCGGCCTGGCACTGCTGATGATCTGGGTGACGGCGCTGCAGGTGTTGTTGGACAAAGGGCAGGAGATCGACTGGTTCGCGTCCTCGTTCGGCCTTGCGCTCGGCATCGCGGCAGCGGTGGCGCTGGTCGTGTTCGTGATCTGGGAGCTCGGCGACCGGCACCCGGTGGTGGACCTCACGCTGTACGGCGATCGCAATTTTTTCATCGGCGCCATGGCGACCTCGCTGCCGTGGTCCATCCTGTTCGCCGGGTTGGTGGTGTTTCCGTTGTGGCTGCAGACCAACATGGGATACACGCCGACCTGGGCCGGCGTGGCGACGGCGGCGTTTGGCGTGTTCATCATGCTGCTCACGCCCGTCGTCGGCCGCCTGCTCGGGCGCATCAACCTCAAGTATCTGCTGACGCTGAGCTTTTCGTTGCTGTGGCTCGGCACTTACCTGGGCAGCCGCGCCAACACCGATGCCACGCTGTGGGATGCTGCCCTGCCGCGCCTGGTGCAGGGTGCGGGTCTTGGCATGTTCTTCGTGCCGCTGCTGACGATCGCGTTGTCCAATATGCCGCCGCAACGGCTGGCCGCCGCCACCGGCCTGTTCTATTTCACGCGCACGCTGGCTGGCAGCATCGGTGTGTCGCTTGGCATTACCGTCTGGGACCGGCGCGAAACCCTGCACCACGCGCGTCTGGCCGAGCTGTTCGGATCCGATGCGCTGGCCCGCATGTGGGACTACGGCGGCGAGCGCATGGCGTCGGCGCTGCCGGCGCAGTACGCGCTCGCCGAACGCCTGCTGGCCCGCCAGGCCAACATGCTGGGCTTCAACGATCTTTTCTACGCCAGCTGCTGGCTGTTGCCGCCGTTGCTGCTGCTGGTATGGCTGGCAAAGCCGCCATTCGTCGCCGCCGGCGGGCGACCATGAGCCGGGGCCGTTTTCGAACGCATTACCCGCGGCGCACGATCACCGTGTGCCGGTCCGGCGCAAACTCCAGCGTTGCCGTGATGCCGGCGTTCTCGTCCAGCGCCCGCCAGAAGCCGCGGTTAAGGTCGTGCAAGGCGCTGGCCGGCATTTGCCAGTGTGCGAGCTGCCCGGCCGCGGCGGCCTCGAGTGCCGGCATGTCAAAGCGCAGCGTGTCGTGGTCCAGTGTCACGCGCAGCGCGGCGCCGAAGCCGTATGTCACCTGGTAGTGCTCGTAAAAGATGCCGGCGATGCGTTCGAGATCGCCGGTCAGGCGCGTCCAGTTGATGCCCTGTTCCATCATCATCCGAAAGCCGAATTCCTCGGCGCCGATGCCCAGGCCGCAGGCCACCTTCATGCCGCCGATCAGCGTGCCCTGACATTCCTTCAGGCGCAGGCGGGCGAGGTCGTCCAGGGTGAGTTCAGGCAGCTTCATGGCCAGGGTTCCTCCAGGGTGAGGTAGCGCACCTCGAGCAGCGCGCCGTCGCCAAGGCCCCAGCCGGCGCGCAGTGGGATAGGGCAGATCAGTTCGAGCTTGTCGTCTGGGTAGCCCGGCACCTGCGGCCACAGCAGCAGGGCAGGGGTGCTCAGCGCGCCGTGCGCGAGCGTGACGGCGTGCAGCAGCGCCGGGCAGAAACCATCCCGCGCGGCCAGTTCGAAGCGCCGCAGCTGCGGCGCGTGACGCGCCTGCACCGCCCAGGCGGCGCTGTGCGGTTCGGCGAGCAGATTCAGCGTGCCGGGATGAAACGGCCCGCCAAGACACCCCTCGATCGCCGCGCGCACCCAGTCGATGGCCAAAAAACGGCCGGCCTCGCCAAGGCCACGGCGAAGGCGCCCGTGCAGCGTCGGCACGCCGCCGGCGCCCGGCAGGTGCGCGTGCAGCTCGCCGAGCGCATCCAGCACCGCATGTGGGCCGTGTGGTAGCAGGTCCTCGCGCCGCGCGGCGCCGGTGGTGATGCCGAACACGCGCACGCCGGCGCTGTGCGCGGCCTGAATGTCGATCGGGTTGTCGCCCACGTACACCGCATCCTGGGCGCTCAGTCCGAGCCGTTCGAGCGCCAGGCAAATGCCGCTTGGCGAGGGCTTGCGCGCGGGCGCCTCCTCGCGCGTGACCACCACGTCGAACGGCGGGCAGCCCGGCAGGCGCGTCAGCTGGCCGACCACGAAGTGGTTCGAGTCGGTGACGATGCCGAGGCGGTAGCCGTGCGCCGTCAGGCGCTGCAACACCGCCAGCGTGTCCTCGAACGGCCGCACCTGGCGCGCGAACACCTCCTGCCACAGGTCCTGGCTGGCGGCGGAAAGCTGCCGGCGCAGCGCCTCCTCGTCGGCGACCGGCCCCAGCAGCGCCTCGATGGGCGAGCGCCCGAGCGTCATCACCTCGCGGATATAGCCCGGCGCCGGCGACGGCCAGCCGAGCCGCGCGCAGGCGCGGCGGGTGATGTCCAGAAACACCGGGATCGAATCCAGCAGCGTGCCGTCCAGGTCGAACAGCACCGCGCGGGGGGCTTGAATCATGGGCACTCGTGGCAAGGCCGCGGGAATACCGTCCGATTCTACCGGCGCGGCTTGCCGCTGCCGCGGCCGCTGCCGACAATGACGCGACCGCAACCATCGTGACATCTGCCGCCATGCGTGACGCCGCCCCCCGCGCCAGCGAACTCAAACACTACCGCCCGCCGGAATTCCTGGTCGACGCCGTGACGCTCGACTTCGACCTCGACCCCGCCCGCACGCGCGTGCGCTGCGCGCTCGACCTGCGCCGCAACCCGGCCGGCCGGCGCGACGCGCCGCTGGTGCTGGACGGCCAGGGTCTCACGCTGCGCCGTGTCAGCCGCGACGGCTACGTGATGCGCCCGAGCGAGTACGAGGTCACCGCCGACGCGCTCACTATTCCGGGTCTGCCCGAGCGCGTGACCATCGAAACCGAGGTCGACATCGACCCGTCCGCCAACAGCGCCCTCGAAGGGCTCTACACCTCGCGCGGCATGCTGTGCACGCAGTGCGAGGCGGAAGGTTTCCGGCGCATCACCTACTACCCGGACCGCCCGGACGTGCTGGCGCCGTTCACCACCACGCTGCGCGCCGACCGCGCCGCCTATCCGCTGCTGCTGTCGAACGGCAACCGCGTGGCCGCGGGTGAGCTGCCCGACGGCCGCCACTTCGCCACCTTCAAGGACCCGTTCCCGAAGCCCTGTTACCTGTTCGCGCTGGTCGCCGGGCGGCTGGACGCGCTGGCCGACAGCTTCGTCACCATGAGCGGGCGCACGGTGCAGCTTTTCATCCACACCGAGCCGCAGTACGTGGCGCAGTGCGGGCACGCCATGGCGGCGCTGAAAAAATCCATGGCCTGGGACGAGCGCGTCTACGGGCGCGAGTACGACCTCGACGTGTTCCACATCGTGGCGGTGGACGACTTCAACATGGGGGCCATGGAGAACAAGGGCCTCAACATCTTCAACGCCAAGTACGTGATGGCCGACGCCGCGCGCGCCACCGACCTCGACTACCAGTACATCGAAACCATCATCGCGCACGAGTACTTCCACAACTGGACCGGCAACCGCATCACCTGCCGCGACTGGTTCCAGCTGTCGCTCAAGGAAGGGCTGACCGTGTTCCGCGACCAGCAGTTCGCGGCCGACATGGGCTCGGCGGCGGTCAAGCGCATCGCCGACGTGCGCAACCTGCGCACCGTGCAGTTCGCCGAGGACGACGGCCCGCTGGCGCACCCGGTACGCCCCGAGTCGTACATCGAGATCAACAACTTCTACACCGCCACCGTGTACCAGAAGGGCGCCGAGGTGGTGCGCATGCTGCACACCGTGCTGGGTGCGGCCGGCTTCCGGCGCGGCATGGACCTGTACTTCCAGCGCCACGACGGGCAGGCGGTGACGGTGGAAGACTTCGTCGCCGCGCTCGCCGACGCCAACGGCGTCGATTTGTCGGCGTTCATGACCTGGTACAGCCAGGCCGGCACGCCGCGGCTCGCCGTCGAGCGCCGGCACGACGCCGCCGCGCGGCGCTATCGGCTCACGCTGCGCCAGCACACGCCGCCCACGCCCGGCCAGCCGGAAAAACGCCCCGTCCCGATTCCGGTCGCGCTCGGCCTGCTGGATGCGCAAGGCCGGGAACTGCCGCTGCGCCTGGAAGGCGAAGCCGCGCCCGGCGGCACCGGCCGTGTGCTGCTGCTCGAAGCCGCCGAACAGACCTTCACCTTCGAGGACATCGCCGAGCCGCCGGTGCCGTCGCTGCTGCGCGACTTCTCGGCGCCGGTGCGGCTGGAAGTCGACTTCAGCGACACCGAACTTGCCCACCTTTTGGCGCACGACACCGACGCCTTCGCCCGCTACGACGCCGGCCAGCAGCTATACCTGCGCCTGATCCGCCGCCTGCTGGCCGCGCGCGCGGCCGGCGAAGCGCTGACGCTCGACGCCGGCCTGCGCGACGCCGTCCGGCGCTGCCTGACCGACCCCACGCTCGACCCCGCGCTGGTGGCCGAGCTGCTCACGCTGCCGTCCGAAACCTTCATCGCCGGCGAGGTCGAGCCCATCGACCCGCAGGCCATCCACGAAGTACGCCTTTTCATGCGCCGCGCGCTCGCGCAGGCCCTGCGCGACGACCTGCTGACGCGCTACCAGGCGCTGGCGCCGCGCGGTCCGTACCGCTTCGACGCCGCCGAAGTCGGCCGGCGCAGCCTGCGCAACGCGTGTCTCGCGTATCTGGCCGAACTCGACGATGTCGGTCCGACGCTGTGCTGGGCGCAGTTCGAAGCCGCCGACAACATGACCGACAGCGCCGCCGCGCTCGCGCTGCTGGCGCACCTGGACGTGCCCGAGCGTGAGCGGGCGCTGGCCGCCTTCTACCAGCGCTGGCAGGGCGACGCCATCGTGCTCGACCGTTGGTTCAGTGTGCAGGCCGGCTCGCGCCGCGCCCAGGCGCTCGACGACGTCAAGGCCCTGCTCGGCCACCCGGCCTACGCGCCGCGCAACCCCAACCGCGTGCGGGCGCTCATCGGCACCTTCGTGCACGGCAACCCGGCGCGCTTTCACGCCGCCGACGGTTCGGGCTACGCGTTTTTGGCCGAGCAGGTGCTCGCCATCGACGCCTTCAACCCCATGCTGGCCTCGCGCCTGGCGCAGGCCTTCGCCCGCTGGCGGCACTACGAACCCGGCCGCCAGGCGCTGATGCGCGCCCAGCTCGAACGCCTGGCCGGCGCCAAACTGTCCAAAGATCTCTACGAAGTCGTCAGCAAAGCGCTGGCCTGAACGGCCCCATCAGCCGCCGGCGCAGACGCCGGCGGCTGATGGGGCGGCTCGTAGGAGCGGCTTCAGCCGCGAACCGATGACACCCCATTCGGCCCGCGCGGCGCACGCCGCGCTTTGCCAACCCTACGCGGCGCGGCATGTGGCCGGCTGGCGCTGGCGGGCCTGGGTCAGGAAGGCCGCGGTGCCGAGCACGGTGACGGCGGCGGCGGTGGCAAAGGCGCCGGTCTGGCCGACGGTTTGCCACAGGGCGCCGAACAGCACGGCGCCGGGCAGGGCCAGCAGGCCGCAGGCGAGGTGGTAGATGCCAAACGCAGTGCCTTTCTGGTCGGGCGGGGTGCGGTCGCCGATCAGGGCCGCCTCGGCGCCTTCGGTGCAGGCGGTGGCGCCGGCGTAGGCGAGGAACAGGCCCCACAGCTGCGCGCCGTCCTGGTGGACGAGGCCCATGGTGGCCAGCAGGGCGGCGCGGATGAGCCAGCCGCCGGCCATGACCGGCGTGCGCCCGAGGCGATCCGACAGATACCCGGCCGGCAGGGAGACGCCGGAGCGCACGGCGTGCGCGGCGGCCCACAGCAGCGGCAGCCAGACGACTTTTATGCCGCCCTGGTAGGCCCACAGCACCAAAAACGCATCCGGCACGCTGGCCAGCGCCAGCAGGCCGGCGGCGGCGATGAGGCCGCGCACGTGGCGGTCGAGCCGGCGCCAGCGCAGCGGTGGCGGCGCTTGCAACGGCGCCGGCGGCGGCTGGCGCAGGCCGAGCATGAGGCACAGGACGACCAGCATGCCCGGCACCACCGAGGCGGCGAACACGTGCGGGGTGTCGAGTCCGCCCTTGAGCAGGGCGAAGGCGAGCAGCGGGCCCAGCATGGCGCCGCCGTGGTCCATGGCGCGGTGAAAGCCGAACACCGCGCCGCGGTGTTGCTCGCCCACCGTGGCGGCCAGCAGGGCGTCGCGCGGGGCGGTGCGCAGGCCCTTGCCGATGCGGTCGGCAAAGCGCAGCAGCAGCACCACCGGCCAGGCGCCGGCCAGCGCGATGAGCGGTCGGGCGAGGTTGGAGGCCGCGTAGCCGCCCAGCACCAACCGGCGGTGGCTCACGCCCCGATCGGCCAGGCGGCCGGACACCAGCTGCAGCACGCTGGCGGCGGCAGTGGCCAGGCCCTCGATGAGGCCGATGGCGGCCGGCGCCGCGCCCAGGCTGGCGGTGAGGAACACCGGCAGCAGGGGCATGATCATCTCGCTGGCGGTGTCGTTCAGCAGCGAGGCGAGGCCCAGCACCCAGACGGTGCGCGGTACGCGCGGCAAATGCGGGGCCGGCATGGCGGGCTCAGGGTTTGTGAAGAAATGCGCGTCCTGCGCATTGCTTGCGGCGCGCGTCCGGTACACGCCCGGACGTGCTCACGCGAATCGAGCCCGCGCGGGCTCGATTGGCGTCCGGCCACCCCTGACCGGCTTCGGAGCTTGAAAAATTCACAAGCTCTCAGCCGGCGCCCAGCACGCGCTTGCCCGCGATGCGTAGCGCGTCGCCGGCGGCATCGAGCGTGTAGACGATGGGCACGCCGGTGGGGATTTCGAGCTTGATGATGTCGTGGTCGGAGATGCCTTCGAGCTCCTTGGTCAGCGCGCGCAGGGAGTTGCCGTGGGCGGAGATGAGCACGGTTTCGCCGGCCAGCAGGCGCGGGCGGATTTCGGCGTTGAAGTAGGGCAGGGCGCGCGCCACGGTGTCTTTGAGGCTCTCGCCGTTGGGCGGCGGGGTGTCGTAGCCGCGGCGCCATTTGACGAACTGCTCCTCGCCGTACTGGGCGCGCACCTGGTCTTTGTTAAGGCCCTGCAGGTCGCCGTAATGGCGCTCGGCCAGCGCCACCACGTGCAGGTAGGCCGGGAACTCGTCGCCGCTCGGCTGGTAGGACTCGCGCGGCACGGTGCCCTCGGCCGGGATGAAGATCGGCGTGCGCCCGCCGCGGTTGGCGCGCAGCACCACCTGCAGGGTGCAGATGGCGCGCTGCAGGTGCGAGGTGTAGGCGGCGTCGAAGCGGTAGTCGGCCAGCAGCCGGCCGGCGGCTTCCGCCTCCTGCCAGCCGCGCTCGACCAGCGGCACGTCCACCCAGCCGGTGAAGCGGTTCTGGTCGTTCCACAGCGAGCGGCCGTGGCGGATGAGGATGAGCGTCGCGGTCATGCGGGTGTCCATGTCGGGGCCAATAGAGCGGCTATTTTAGGCAACGGCTGTCCGCCTGCCGGACGACCGCGCGTATCATGCGCCGGCGCCCGGCCAGCGAGGCCGGCCGCCGAGGAGAGGCGGAAAAATTCCATCGCTGGAATTTTCCGCTCGCGCCGCCCGGTACGTGCCGCGCGGCGCTTCGTGAATCAACGGCTTGCGCCGTCGATTCAGGCCGGGGCATCCTGCCCCGGAGGGAGTCGCTGACTAACTTCGCGATTCCCCGAACCTACATAACGACATACGGGGAGGACGCATGGTCGACCAGGACCAGGCCGTTGCCGACGGCGTGCGCCGGCGGGTCAGCGCGTGGCTGATACCGCTGCTGATCGTGATTTACGTGCTGGCACACCTGGATCGGGTGAACGTGAGCTTCGCCGCGCTCACCATGAACCAGGATCTCGGCTTCTCGGACGCGGTGTACGGCCTCGGCGCGGG
>NZ_JAQVGQ010000148.1 GCF_028696615.1 Immundisolibacter sp.
CGTGCAGGGCGCCGCCGCGGTCGGCGCCGATGTCGGCGTGGTGGCGCGGCGCGCCGTGGACGGCACGCTCGAAGGGGCCGGCGAAATCGGCGGCAACGTGCTCGACGTCGCCAAGAGCGCCGCCGATGGCGCCATCGAGGCCGCCGGCAGCATCGGCAAGAGCGCCGTCACCACCGTGCGCGAACTGCTGGTGGGCGTGGTCGGCGGCGTGAAGGACGTGGCCGGCGCGGCGGTCGGCGGCGTCAAGGACATCGCCGGCACGGCGCTGCCCAAACGCAGCGAGCCGCCCAGCGACGGACAAGCCTGAGCCACCACCATGCCCGACGCCACTGCCGCCGTGACCAGCGCTCCGGTGAACGTCGGCGGATGGGTGGTGCGGCGCCTGCCGCGGGCGGCGCCGCAAACCACCGCTGCCGCGGCACGCCGCGAGCTGATGGACACGCCACACGACGCAACCGATGCCGTGTGGGTGGTCGACGACGCCGGCCGCCCGCTCGGCGTGGTCGGCATCGGCACCGTGCTGACGGCCACCGCCGAGCGTACGCTCGGCGAGCTGATGGCACCGGTCGGCGACTGCATCACCGCCGACGCCGACCGCGAGACGCTGGCCAACGCGGCGCTGCGGCAACCGGTGGCGGCGGTACCGGTAGTCGACGCCGGCGGACGGCTGGTGGGGGCGGTGCCCTCACACGCCCTGCTGCGCGTGCTGCGCGCCGAGCACGTCGAGGACATGAACCGCCTGGTCGGTATCGCCCGCAACCACCACGAGGCGCAGGCCGCCCTGGCGGGCTCGGTACGCCGGCGCGCCGCCGGGCGCCTGCCATGGCTGCTGCTCGGCCTGGCCGGCAGTGCGCAGGTCACCTGGCTGGTGAGTCGCTTCGAAGGGCTGCTCGCCGAGCGCGTGGCGGTCGCCTTTTTCGTGCCGGCGGTGGTGTATCTGGCCGATGCCATCGGCACCCAGACCGAGGCCATCGCCGTGCGCGGCCTGTCGTTCGTACGGGCGCCGCTGGGGCGTCTGCTGGGCGGGGAGCTCGCCGCCGGCATGCTGGTCGGCCTCACGCTGGCCGCATTCACCTTGCCGGCGGTGTGGCTGGCGCTCGGCGATGTCCGCCTGGCGAGCGTGGTGGCGCTGGCGGTACTCACCGCCGGCACCGTCGCCAGCGGCCTTGGCCTGCTGTTGCCGTGGCTGTTCGACCGCCTGGGGCATGATCCGGCCTACGGCAGCGGCCCGCTGTGCACGGTGGTGCAGGACCTGCTGAGTGTGGCGGTCTATTTCGTCATCGCCCGGGCGCTGCTCGCCTGACACTGCTTTGTCACGCGCTCATCCGACACTGGCGGCGTCTTTGGCCACCACGCGTGCCGCCATGATCCACCCCGTGCACCACGTCCCCGGCCGCCTGCGTTTGCGCATGCCGGCCATCAAGCACAACGACCACCACGCCGACGCCGTCGGCCGCCTGCTCGGGCAGACCGACGGCGTGCTGCGGCACGCCATCAGCCCGCGCACCGGCAGCGTGGTGGTGCACTACGCACCCGGGAGCTGCGATCCGCAGCGACTGATCGAGCGCCTGCGCGAGCTGGCGCCGCCACCGGCCGCGGACAAGGCCATGGTGGCGTGGCAGCCGGCGTCGCCGGCCGCGGGCAAGTCCGACTCCCTGCTGCAGCGCGTCGGCCACAGCGTGGCCACCAGCCTCGCCGAGAAGCTCATCGAGCGCTCCGCCATGGCGCTGGTGGCGGCGTTGCTGTGAGCCGCGACGGTTGCCGGGGAAACAGCGGCCGCGGCTGAGGCCGCTCCCGCCACGCCGTCGCGCGGCGCACGCCCGCGCGATGCCCCGGGGGCGTCAAGACGTAAGCGATTCCTTTAACAGGCCGTTGAAAAAGGGCTGTCCTGCCCTTTTTCAACTCGCCGTGCCCGGCACCTGTCCGGGCACGGCTCCGACAAATCAAATACCTGCGTATTTGATTTGCGCGCGAGGCATCCCTGCCTCGCCTTCACAGGCTGTTTTTCAACAGCCTGTTAAAACCGGCCTAACCCGGGCCGCTCACACAATCCGGCCTCAGCTCACACCGGCCGCGCGGCGCACATCGGCCGCCTCGTGCAACTGCTCCCACGGCAGGCCAAGATCGGTGCGCCCCACCTGGCCGTAAACCGCCAGGCGCCGAAAAAACCCGCCGCGACGCGCCGACAGGTGGCGCAGGTTGAAGCGCCGCACGATGGCACCGACGCGCAGGTCGAGCGTGTCCTGCAGCGCCTGCGCCAGCGTGTCGTCCGCCACCACACCGCTGCCGAAGCTGTCCACCTGCACGCTGACCGGCCGGGCCAGACCGATCGAGTAACTCAGCATCACCTCGCAGCGCGCCGCCAGACCCGCCGCCACCAGCGCCTTGGCGGCATGGCGGGCGGCGTAGGCGCCGCTGCGGTCGATGCGCCCGGGGTCCTTGCCGCTGAGCGCGCCGCCGCCGTGGCGGGCGAACTCGCCGTAGGTGTCGACCGCGCCCTTGCGGCCGGTGAGCCCGGCGTGCACGGCGGGTCCGCCCGGCGCCGGCGGCAGGCCGGCTTCGGGATTCACGAACAGCCGCGCCGGCTCCTCCAGCGCCAGCCCTTCCTGTGCCAGCACCGGCTGCACGGCTTGGCGCAGCAGGATGTCGCGCACCTCGGCCAGCGGCGGCGCGGCCGGCAGGCAGCCGGCCTGCAGCGTGATGCTGTGGATGCCCGCCGGGCGGCCGTCGCGGTAGCGCACCGCCACCTGCGTCTTGCCGTCCGGCGACAGCCACGGCAACTGCCGGCCCAGGCGCAGCAGCGCCAGACGCCGCGCCAGCCGGTGCGCCAGGTACAGCGGCATCGGCATCAGCACCGGCGTGTCCTGGCAGGCGTAGCCGAACACGGTGACCTGCTCGCGCGCGGTGAGCGCGTCGAGTGCGGCGTCGGACAGGTGCTGCTCGTCGGCCGGGTAGCGCTCGGCGGGGTCGAGCGCGGTGATGGAGGTCATCACGCTGCAGTCGGCGGCGTTGAAGTCGCCGCTGTCGTAACCCACCTCGGCGATCACCCGCCGCGTCAGCTCCGCCAGGTCCACGCTGGCCGCGGCGGCGTAGCGCACCGCCAGGAACACCACCCCGCGCGCCAGCGCGCACTCGGCGCTGACGCGCGCCAGCGGATCGGCCGCCAGCAGGCGGTCGACGATGGCGTCGCTGACCTGGTCGCACAACTTGTCCGGGTGGCCTTCGGTGACCGACTCGGACACGAACACGAAATCACGGGCCATGGGCGCCTCCGGTGGCGGGCTTCGCCGGCGGCGACGCGGTGTCGGCCGCGGCGGCGTCCGGCTTGGACAATTCGTTCAGCAGCATCGGCAGCCCGGCGCCGGCGGCGATCACCGCCCAGTCGAGCAGCCGTGGCGGCGTCAGCCCCAGCAGGCCGCGCAGGCCGGGCAGATAGGGCAGCGCCACCTGCACGGCGAGCGAGCCCAGCAGCATGCGCCGCAGCGCCGGGTTGGGCGGCAGGTGGGCGGCCGCGAGGCGGCGGTCCGATCGGCACACCAGCGCGTGCAGCAGCTGCGCCAGCGTGAGCGTCATGAAGGTGAGGCTCTGGGCACCGCCCGGCGCGCGGCGCAGCGCCCACAGGTACACGCCGAGCGCACCGCCGCTGATGGCCAGCGACTCGCGCAGCAGGCGCCGGTAGTCGGCGCCGGTCAGGATCGGCTCGGCGGGATCGCGCGGCGGGCGGCGCATCACATCCGGCTCCGGCGCCTCGAGTGCCAGCCCCAGCGCCGGCAGGATGTCGGAAGCCAGATTCAGCCACAGCAGCTGCAGGGAACTGAGCGGCACCGGCAGCCCCAGCGCCACCGCCGCCAGCGTGATCTCGATCTCGCTGAGGTTGGTGGCCAGCAGGTAGTGCAGGGCCTTGCGGATGTTGGCGTAGATGCTGCGCCCGCCGCGGATGGCCTCGATCAGCGTGCGCAGCTCGTCGTCCTCGATCACCACGTCGGCCACCGAGCGCGCCACCGGCGAGCCGCCGTCGCCCATGGCGATGCCGATCTGCGCCGCCTTCATGGCCGGGCTGTCGTTGACGCCATCGCCGGTCATGGCCACCACCCGCCCGCCGCGCTGCAACGCCTGCACGATGGCCAGCTTGTGGGCGGGACTGACGCGCGCGAACACCTGCGTGCGCGGTGCCAGCGCCGCCAGCAGCTCGGGCTCCATGCTGGTCAGGGCGGCGGAATCGAGAATCTGCACCTCGCCGCCGGCGGCGAGGTCCAGCTCCCGCGCGATGGCGAACGCGGTGGCGCTCTGGTCACCGGTGATCATGGCGGTAGCGATGCCGGCGGCGTGGAACTGCGCGATCAGCTCGCGCATGCCCGGGCGCAGCGGATCGGCCAGCCCGACCAGCCCCAGCCAGACGAGGCCATGACCGGCCAGCTGCGCCTCGTCGTCGCCTTCCGCCACCGCCAGCACGCGCAGCGCCTCGCCGGCCAGCGCCTCGTTGGCGGCCGCCACCTGCTCGCGGGCAGCGTCGTCGAGCGGCTCGATGCCGCCATCCGCCCGCCGCCAGCGATCACACAACTCCAGCACCCGAAGCGGACTGCCCTTGACCGCCACCCGCGTGCGCCCGTCGGCGGCGCGGTGCAGCGTGGTCAGCCACGGCCGCTGCTCGGCGCGGCCGATCAACGCCTGCCGCGGCCAGGCCGCGCGCAGCGCCATCACCGCCACGCCACCCTCCTGCGCCAGGCGCAGCAGCGCGGTCTCGGTGGGACTGCCCTGCAGCGCCGCGTCCGGCCCGTCGCCGTCCACTTCCACCTCGCTGCACAGCGCCAGGGCTTCCAGCAGCGGCGTCCAGGCGGCGGCATGCTCGCGCACCGCCCGCGCCGGCCGGCGCTCGCCGTCCACCTGCACGGCGACGGCGGTCATGCGGTTCAGCGTCAGGGTGCCGGTCTTGTCCATGCAGATGGTCTGCAGCGCACCCAGCGTTTCCACCGCCGCCAGGTGGCGCACGCTGATGTGGCGGCGCTTGAGGTCCCGTACGCCGAGCGCCAGCGTGGTGGTGGCCACCATGGGCAAGCCCTCCGGCACCGCCGCCACCGCCAGCGAGATGACCGAGCGCAGCAGCGCCAGCGCGCCCTGGCCACGCAGCAGACCGAGTCCAAACAGGCCCACGCAGGCGGCACCGGACACCACCACCAACTGCTGGCCGAGCCGTTCGAGCTGCGTTTGCAGCGGCGTCTGCGGCGCACTGGCCGCGCCCGCCAGCGCCTGGATGGTGCCGATCTCGGTGCCGGCGCCGGTGGCGACCACCACCGCCAGACCATCGCCGCCGGTCACCGCGCTGCCCTTGTACACGCGGTTGATGCGCTCGGCCAGCGGCGTGTCCGGCGCCAGCACCGGCTCGGCGCGCTTGGCCACCGGCTGGCTCTCGCCGGTCAGTGCCGACTCGTCGACCGTCAGATCGGTCGCCGCCAGCAGGCGGCAGTCGGCCGGCACCCGGTGACCGGCCCGCAGCCACACCACATCACCCGGCACCAGCGCCTCGGCCGGCAGGTCCTGCCAGGCGCCGTCACGGCGCACCCGCGCCACCTCCGGCACGGCGGCGTCGAGGCCGCTGATGGTGCGCTCGGCCTGGCGCTCGGTGAAAAAACCGATGCCGCCGTTCAGCATCAGCACGGCGGCGATGGCGAGCGCGTCGGCGAGGCCGCCGGTGGCCAGCGACAGCCCGGCCGAAGCGCCGAGCAGCACGATCGGCAGGCCGGTGAACTGGCCGAGCAGGATGCTCAAATCGGACCGCCGCGGCGGCGCCGGCAGCGCATTGGCGCCGTACCGGGCCAGGCGCTGCGCGGCGGCCGCGCCGTCGAGCCCCTGCGCCGCAGCATCCAGACGTGCCAGCGTCTGCGCCACCGACAGGGCGTGCCAGTCATCGTCGCGGTCGGGCGGGTCGGCCCCGTTGACCGGCATCCGCGCTGGCACCGGTGCCGGCCGGGACGGCGCCTCGCCCACGCAAGCGCTCACCAGCTGCGCCAGCCGGTCCGCACACCAGGCGCCGTCGTGGTGAATCAGCACCCCGCCGGTCAGCGGATTGGCGCTGACGGCGCAAATGCCATCCCTGCCGCGCAGCTCGCCTTCGAGCCGTCGGGCGAGCTGCGGCGCGCCGCGCAGGCGCGCCAGGCGCAGGCGCACCCGCCCCGGCACGCGGGCGTGAGCGATCGCCACCGCGCCGGCCGCAACGTCAGTCGCAAAACTGGTCCTGCCCACCCCGCGCCCCGTCTCGACCGCCGGCATCAACGCTGCGCTCCCTGCCAGACCGCGCACTGGCGCGGCAAACGTCGGGCCAATCTACGTTTCACACCGTCACAAAACCGTGACACGGCGCTCCCGCGGTCGCCGCAGCCGATAATCGGCCAACGCCGCCGGCGTCAGGGAAATGAAAACTTCCATCCGTGGAACTTTTCGGCTCGCGTCCGCGCGGCACACGCCGGCGCCACGCGCAACGAATCAATGGCGTATGCCCTCGATTCAGGCCGCAGCCCCGCCCCGGACAGAATCGCTCGACAAATCGTCGGTTCATCGGGCACGCGTTGCTCGATCGAGCGCTTGCCCAAGGTATGGAGACCCCGCCCCATGCAGACTTTCCCCGTGCTGCTGCCACAGGCCGTGGCCGAGTACCACGCACACGTCTACTTCGACCCCGCCACCCGGCCGGTGGCCGCCTGGCTGCGCGAGCAGCTCGAACACCGCTTTGCGGTGCGCATGGGCCGCTGGCGCGAGCAGCCGGTCGGCCCGCACAGCAAACCCATGTACCAGGTGGCCTTCACGCCCGAACTGTTCGGACAGGTGGTGCCGTTTTTGATGCTGAACCGCCACGGCCTCGACATCCTCATCCACCCCTAAACCGGCCTCGGCCATGCTGGCGTTCACACCGTCCGCTGCGCCTGGCTGGGTGACAAGCTGCCGCTCGACGTCGCGTTTC
>NZ_JAQVGQ010000149.1 GCF_028696615.1 Immundisolibacter sp.
CGAGCATCATGCGTGTCTCGCCTTCCCACAGCATGTTGGTGCCGCCGATGGTGTCCGGCGGCTCGTCGTAGAGGCCGAGATTGCCCACGCGCAGCCCACCGGCGCCGGCGTCGATGGCGCGCAGACGCCCATTCAGCCCCAGCACCGCGTACAAGCCGGCGCCGGTGAGGTACTCGCCGCCGACGAACACCACACGCTCGTTGTCCTTGTGCTGGATCGGCTCGTCCTCGAGCGCATCCTGCACGCGCACCAGCTCGGACAGCGGCACCACCTGCCCGGCGGCGTTGCTGAGCTGGATGCGGTCGAGTTCCTGCGGGCGCAGTTCGTCCCGCCGCGGCACCTGGAGGCGGATCGGCACCACGTTGCGCTCGTCCGGCAGGTGCATGCGACCGACCGTGGCGCCATCGAACAACACCTGCAGCACGTCCGCCACCTGGCGGGTGGTGACGCCGGACAGGGCGGCCTTTTCCTCGTCCACCACCAGCCGGTGCCGGCGCACCGGCGCGGTGACCGAGTCGAACACCTCGGCCATGCCGGGCGTGGCCTCGAATTCCTGTCGCACCCTGCCCGCCACCTGCTGCATGTGGGTGAGATCCGTACCGTACACCTCGGCCAACACCTTGGCGCGGCTGGGCGGCCCCGGCGGGTCGTCGAAGGTGCGGATCACGGCGCCCGGATGGCGCTGGGCGAGCGCGTGCAGACGCGTGCGCAGCTCGGCCACGATGGCTAGCGAGGTGCGCGCGCGCGCGCGGCGGTGAAGCAGATTCACGCGCAGCTCGGCCTGGTACGGCGCCGAACGGTTCAGGCTGCCACGCAGCAGGTTCGGCAGGTCGGTGACGCCCGGCTGGCCCAGCGCCACCACGTAGTTCTGCACCTCCGGGGTGGCGCGCAGTTCACGTCCGACCTCGCGCACCAGCACGTCGGTCTGCTCGACGCTGGCGCTCTCGGGCATGTCGACGAAGATGTTGAAGGTGTTGATGTCGTCCTTTGGCAGGAAGGTCATCAACAGGCCGAGCGGCGATTTCTCGCCCACCGGGCCGGCCGGGCGCAGGTACTGCCAGGCCGGCATCAGGGCCGACAATCCGATCAAGGTGCCCATGGCAAGGTACAGCGCCCGCCGCGCCCGCGGCCGGTCCAGCAGCACACACAGCACCCGGTCGTAGGCGCCGTACGCCTGGGCGCTGTGCGCCTGCAGCTCGCCGAGCAGCGGCTTTGGCCGCAGCCAGCGCCGCGCCGCCCAGGGCGTGACCACGTAGGCGAACACCAGCGAGGTGAACATGGCCGTCGGCAGGTTGAACACGATGGGGAAGAAAAATTCCCCCGGCATGCCGCTGATGACGATCATGGCCGCGAACACGGCCATCATCGAAAAGGTGGCGAAATTGGTGGCATTGCCGATCTCGGCCACCGCCAGCACCGCCATCGCGCGCCGGTCACCGGCCGGGTTGTCCGTGTAATGACGGTGGATGTTCTCCACCACCACGATGGCATCGTCGACCAGCGAGCCCAGCGCCAGGATCAGCGCGAACAGCGCCACGCGGTTGATGGTGACCCCGGCCAGGCCGTCGGCCATGATCACCGACAGCATCACCAGCGGTACCACCAGCATCACCATCAGGCCCTCGCGCCAGCCGAGCGTCAGCAGCAGCGTGCCGACCACGGTGACGATGGCGATGACCAGATGTTCGACCAGCGTGTTGACGGCGTCGTCCGCCTTGTCGCCGTCGTTGCGCGTGGTCACCACCTCGATCCCGGCCGGCACGAATTCATCCTGCATGTGCCGCACCCGCGCCTGCACCTCATGACCGATGCGCACGGCGTTCTCGCCGGCCTTTTTGGCCACCGCGATGGTCACCGCCGGCAACTCCTCGCCGCCCAGACTGGCGAAACGCGCATCGGCCGGCCCGAAGGCCAGGCGCGCCATGCTGCGCCGGTCCACCGGCGGTCCATCGACCAGCTGCGCCACGTCCTCGAGGTACACCAGCCGGCCGCGGCTCTCCCCCACGACGAAGCGCTCCAGGTCGTCGAGCGAGGTCAGCTGGTTGTCGAGATACTCGCCGGCGCGCTCACCGCGCTCGGTGATGTCGCCGACCGCCTGCGCCAGGTTGGATGCGGCCAGACGCGCCAGGCCCTGATCGAGCGTGATGCCGACCGCCTGCAGGCGCTCGGGCTCGATTTCGACCCGCAGCTCGCGGTCACGCCCGCCGTAGACCTGCACGATCGATACCCCGCGCACGCTGCGCAGGCGCTCGGCCATGCGATCGGCGATGCGCTTGAGGGCATAGTCGTCGTAACCGGCGCTGGCGAGCGTGATCGTGACCACCGGCACATCGTCGGCATCCACTGGCGTCACGGCCGGCGGGCCGGCCTGCGGCGGCAGGTGCGGGCGCAGCTGCTCGACCTTGTCGTAGACGCGCACCAGCGCCGCTTCCTTGGGCACGCCCACGTCGAACTCGACCTGCACCGTCGCCAGGGAATTGCTGGCGGTGCCGTAGGTGTGCTTGACGTCCGGCATCTCGGACAAGGCCGCCTCGAGCGGCGTCAGCAGCAGCCGCTCCACCTCCGGCGCACTCGCCCCGGGTAATGTCACGCTGACCTGCGCCGCCGGCACCAGAATCTGCGGGTTCTCCTCGCGCGGCGTCAGCTGTAGCGCCAGCGTGCCGAATGCCAGCACGCCCAGGATCAACAGCGGCGTGAGCTTGGAGTCGACGAACAGATTCGCCAGCCGCCCGGCGACGTTGAACGGCGACGCACTCATCGCGCGCCGGCCGCCAGGCGATCCCCATCGCGCAAATCGGGCGGCGGATTCAGCACCACCCGATCACCGGCTTCGAGGCCGGCCGTGACTTCGACCTGGCCGTCGATTTCCCGGCGCGTGCGCAGCCAGCGAAAGCCGACCAGACCACCGGACGCCACGCGGAACACGCCGATGAGGCCGCCGCGATCGGTCAGCGCCGCGCGCGGCACCATGAGAACCTGCTCCTCGCCCAGCAGGAATCGCGCGCGGCCGAACATGCCGGGCAACAAGCCGCCCGCCGCCGGCAGGCTGACCTTGACCTCGTAACGCCGCGTCACCGGGTCGGCGGACGGCACCACGCGCAGCAGGCGCCCCTCGCGCTCGCCGGGCACGGCGTCGAGCTCCACCCGCACCGGCTGCGCCGGGTCGAGCCGCGCGACCCGGCTCTCGGCGACGAAGGTCTGGAACACCAGCGTGTCTCGCGCCTCGATCTCCAGGATCGGCAGGCCCGGCGTGGCCAGATCCCCGGACTCACGCAGCCGCGCCACCACCACCCCGTCGACCGGACTGGCAATGCTGGTATAGGCGCGCTGCGCGTTGGCCGTCTCGAGCGCCGCCTGCGCCTCGGCCAGACGCGCAAGCGCCACGTCGCGCCGCACCTCGGCCTTGCGCAGGGTGTCGATGGACACCGCCCCTGTGCGGGTCAGAGCAGTGAATTTTTCGACATCGACGCGCGCATCGGCCAGATCGGCCTTGGCCGAAGCCAACGCCGCCGCGGCACGCCGTACCGCGCCTTCGACCTCCGAAGGATCGATTTCGACCAACACCTGGCCTTCGCGCACGGGCTCGCCTTCGCGCACGGCGAGCCGGCGGATGAAGCCGCTGATGCGTGACGACAGCTGCACCCGCTCGTCCGCGATCACGCCGCCGGGCACCGTGTAATGGCGCGGCACGACGGTCATGGTGGCCTGATCGACCACCAGGTCCGTTCGATCGCGCGGTGCCGGCACCGACGCCTGCTTGCCGCAGGCGACCAGCATGACCGGGATGAGCGGCAGCAGCAGCCGGCGGCCCATGCATGGCCCGCCCGACGCCGCCGGTCGCATTACCGGCTGTCCTTGACCATGCCGTGGAGCACGAGTTTGGTCACGTGGTCGATGATCGCCTGGCGCAGATCGTCGGGGGTGTCGGACGGCATCAAATAGCGCCGAATCGGTTCGAGTGTGTAATGCCCGATCGCCAGGGCCAGAGCGGAGGTGGCCAGAAACGACGGCCGGAAATTGCCGCGCGGCAGGTCACGCCCGACGCGCATGATTTCCCGAAACGGCTCGGCGAAAACCCGCGTCGCCAGGTACTCCAAGCGCTTCTCGTCACGTTCCAGGAGCTCGCGGCGCAGCATGGGCAGGAACAACTCGTCGTCGTCGATGGCGTCGGCCAGCACCTCCATGACCCGCCGCACCTTGTCCTCGAAGGTGGTCACCTCCTTGAGCGCTTCGCCCATGCGCCCGATGCGGCGGCGGAAGGTGTACTCCAACACCTCCCGATACAGCTGCTCCTTGTCGGTGAAGTGATGGTAGAGCGCCGCCGGCGTGATGCCGCAGGCTTTGGCCAAATCGCGCATGGACGTGGCCGCGTAGCCCTCCGAGGCGAATAGAGGGGCTGTTTTTTCGAGAATGTCGTCCTTGCTCAAGCGCCTGACATTTTTTTCGGCAGATGAAGGCATTGGCGGATCGTCCCTGAATGAACGTTGGGAAGGTCGAATGATACCTGCATCCGATAAAAAACAACCTTCCACTGGAATATTTATTAGCAAGTATCACGCCAACAAAGGGGAATGCTGAAGAATTCCATGGACGGAATTTTCAGATACCTCTCTTAGCGACAGTAAGTCAACAATCCGGCGCCGCCGCCTCCTCGCTCGAGGCGACGCGCCGAGCGACCACCGCGGCGGTGCGCAAGCCGATCTCGTAGAGCAGGCAGATGGGCACCGCCAGCAGGGTTTGCGAAAACATATCCGGCGGGGTCAGCAGCATGCCGATGATGAAGGCGCCGACGATGACATACGGCCGTGCCTGACGCAGCGCCGGCACATCGACGAAGCCCAGCAGCACCAGCAGCACCACCACCACCGGCACCTCGAAGGCGACACCGAACGCCAGGAACAGCGCCAACACGAAATCGAGGTAACTCGCCACATCGGTCATGACCAGCACCCCGGCCGGCGCCGTCGTCGCGAAGAAATGGAAGATGAGCGGGAACACCAGAAAATAGGCAAACGCCATTCCCAGGTAGAACAACACCACGCTGCTGACCAGCAGCGGCAGCGCCAACGCCCGTTCGCGGCGATAAAGCCCCGGCGCCACGAAGGCCCAGACCTGGTACAGCACATACGGCATGGCCAGATAGACGGCCAGCATGCAGGCGAACTTGAACGGCACCATGAACGGCGCCGCGACGCCGGTGGCGATCATCGAGGCCCCTTCCGGCAGGCTGCGCATCAGCGGTTGCGCCAGCAGCGCATAAAGCCGGTTGGCGAACGGCAGCAGCGCCACCATCAACACCACCACCGCCGCCACGGACCGCAGCAGGCGCGTACGCAGCTCGAGCAGGTGCGAGATCAGCGACTGTCCGGACTGCTCAGGTTCCATCGTCCTGCCTTGCTGGCTTGTCGACCGGCGGCGCGGCGGTCGACTCGCGACCCAATTCGGACAACTCCTTGCGCGCCGCCGCTACCGGCTCGGCCAGCTGACGCGCCTGCTCGCGCAGGCTCTGGCGCAGCTCCTCGGCCTTGAGCTCACGATCGATTTCGGCCGTGAAACGCTGCGCCATCGCCCGTGCACGGCCCAGCCACAGCCCGGCCGTGCGCGCCGCCCGCGGCAGGCGTTCGGGGCCGAGCACCACCAGCGCGATCACGCCGACCAGCAACAGTTCGCTGAAACCGACGTCGAACACGACCGCTCAGCCGTCCTGCCGCTCGCGTTTGGCCTGGCTTGCGGCAGACGCGTCGGCAGGACGCGCGTCGTTCAGGCGCTCCACCTCCGCCGCGGACTCCTGTTCGCCTTCTTTCATGGCGTTTTTGAAACCCTTGATGGCGCCGCCGAGATCGCCGCCCAGGCTGCGCAACCGCTTGCCACCGAACAGCACCAGCACGATGGCCAGGATGATCAACAAACGGAAAGGTGAAATCCCTTCGATACCCATGGGTTAGGACCCCTTGTTGAGAAAATTAATTGACCCGCGAAGGCGCTCCGGGGAGATGCTGAAAATTCCCGCCCGTGGTTTTTTCGGCTCGCCGCAGCGAACCGCCAGCTCAGACCGTCTTCCGGCTGGCCTTCTCGTCCAGACCCGAGCGCCCGAAGCGCCGCTCGAGCTCGGCCAGCACGTCGTCCACCGACAGATTGTGCGCCACCAGCACCACCAGCGTGTGAAACCACAGGTCGGCGGTTTCCGAAACGATCCGCTGCGGCAGTCCATCCTTGGCGGCCATGACCAGCTCGGTGGCCTCTTCGCCCACTTTCTTGAGCATGCCGTCGGCGCCGCCGGCGAGCAGCTTGGCGACGTAGGAACTGTCGGGCGGCGCGCCGCGGCGCGATTCCAGCACCGCCTGCAGGCGGGTGAGCACCTCACTCATGGCCGTTTCCACCCGGATAAATGGCGTCCGGGCTGCGCAGCACCGGCTCGTCGGTGACCCACGCACCGTTTTCGTAGCGCCGGAAAAAACACCGCTCGCGGCCGGTATGACAGGCGATTCCACCTGTTTGTTCCACGCTCAGCAGCACCGTGTCGCCGTCGCAATCCAGGCGCAGCTCGCGCACCCGTTGGGTATGGCCAGACGTCTCGCCCTTGCGCCACAGGCGAGCGCGCGAGCGCGACCAGTACACGGCAATGCCCTCGGCCAGGGTGGCGGCGAGCGCCTGCCGGTTCATCCAGGCCAGCATCAGCACCCGGCCGGTGGCGGCATCTTGGGCGATCGCCGGCACCAGACCGCTCTCGTCCCAGCGCACGGCGTCGAGAAAATCAGCCACCCACGGCCTCCGGCTCCTGACGCACCACGATGCCGGACGCGGCCAGATGCGCCTTGGCCTCGCCGATGCTGTACTCGCCGAAATGAAAGATGCT
>NZ_JAQVGQ010000008.1 GCF_028696615.1 Immundisolibacter sp.
CGGATCGTGACAGAGCACCTGCAGCGAGCCGGCCGCCAGCGCGTCCATGCCGGCCAACGTCTGCGCCAGCACGCCCAGCACCGGACCGACGTCGTCGACCCCCAGCGCGCCCGGGCAGTGCGCCACCACCGCCGGCATCTGCTCGCCTGCGGCCGCCAGCTTGGCGCCCACCAGCACCCGCGGCGTCGCGCCATCGGACAACCCGGCCAGCAGACGCTCGTTGAAGTCGCCGCACAGCCCCTTCTCGCTGCCCAGCACCACCCACAGCCCCGCCGCGGGCGCTGCGGCAGGCGCCGCCGGCCGGCCGGCAAACTGGGTCGCCACGGCAGCCTCGAGGCCGGCGCGCAGTTGCGCGGCGGGCGCCTGCAGGCGCATGACCCGCTGCAGCTCCACCGCCGCCAGGGTGCGCATGCCGGACAGGATGGCGCGGATGTCCTCGAGGCCGCGCAGGTGTTCGGTGAGTTCCCGGTAGCGGCTCACGGCGACACCAGCGCGGTCTCGAGCCAAGCCAGCCAGGCCTCGTCGGACGACCGCAGGTCGAGCCCGCTGCCCGGCACGGCGGCGAGCAGGCGGCCGAGCGCGCCGCCCACCTCGGCTGGCGCCAGCGCATCCAGCAAGCCGTGCCCGAAAGCCAGCAGCCAGGCCAGATGCCCGGCCGCCGACACCGGCGCCAGGCGCTCCTGCTTGAGCAGCTCGCGCAGCACCTGGCCGCGTTTGAGGCGCGCCTGCAGGGCCGGCTCCAGGCGCGCCCCGAAACGGGTGAACGTCTCGAGTTCCAGAAACTGCAGGTACTCGAGCTTGACGCCGGCCGCCGCGGCGCGGATGCGCGGGTGCTGCGCCTTGCCGCCGATGCGCGACACCGACAGGGCGATGTCGATGGCCGGCCGAAAACCGCCGGCGAACAGTCCGCCATCGAGGTAAATCTGCCCGTCGGTGATGGAAATGATGTTGGTCGGGATGTAGGCGGCGATCTCGCCCTGCAGGGTCTCGACGATGGGCAGCGCGGTCATGCTGCCGCCGCCGGCCTCGGCCGACAGGTGCGTGGCGCGCTCGAGCAGCCGGGCGTGTAGATAGAAGATGTCGCCGGGGTAGGCCTCGCGCCCCGGCGGGCGGCGCAGCAGCAGCGACAGCTCCCGGTAGGCGCGGGCGTGGGCGCTGAGGTCGTCGTACACCACCAGCGTGTCGTGGCCGGCGTGCATCCAGGCTTCGGCCAGCGTGCAGCCGGCGAACGGCGCCAGATACTGCAGGCCCGGCAGGGCGCTGGCCTCGCCCACCACCACGCTGGTGTAGGCCAGCGCGCCATGCTGACGCAACAGTTCCAGGGTGCTGACCACCGCCGAGCGCTTCTGGCCGATCAGCACGTACACGCAGCGCACGCCGCTGTCCTTTTGATTGAGCACCGCATCCAGCGCCAGGGCGCTGCGGCCGGTGCCCTCGTCGCCGATGATGAGCTGGCGCTGGCCGCGGCCGATGGGCAGCAGGGTGTCGACGATCTTGCAACCGGTAAGCAGCGGTTCGGTGACGAAATCGCGTTCGAGCAGCGGCGGTGAGGGCGTATCCAGCGGCCGCCGCTGGCCGCTGCGCACCGCATCGCCACCGTCGAGCGGCCGGCCGAGCGGATCGATCACCCGCCCGAGCAGCGCGTCGCCCACCGGCATGTCCAGCACCCGCCCGCCGAGCATTGCCCGGGTGCCGGCGGTGAGGCCCTCGGTCTGGTGCAGCAGCACGGCGCCGAGGTGGCCGTCGCTCAGGTGAAACACCTGCCCCAGGCTGCCGTCCTCGAAACGCAGCAGCTCGTCCATCGCCGCCGACGGCAGGCCGGCCACCCAGGCGATGCCGTCGCCCACCGAGCGCACCACGCCCAGCTCGCGCGCCCGCAGACCCGGCCGGTAGTCCTGCAGCCAGGCGCGTGCGGCGGCCAGCGGGGAGGCGTTCGCCGCCTCAGCCATCGGCATGCACCAGCTCGCAAAACGCCTGCAGCTCGTCCTGCAGGTTGGCGCCGAGCTGCCAGGCGCCGACCTGCAGCCGCACGCCGGCCAGCAACGCCGGGTCCTGGTGGTAGTCGATGGCCGGCGTGCGGTCGCCGGCGAGCGCCGCCAGCGCCCGCGCCAGTTCGGCGCGCTGCGTGTCGTCGAGGGGATGGGCGCAGGTCACCTGCAGCGGCGCGCTGGCCGTGCGCAGGGCCTCGCGCAGCGCGGCGCGCCGTTCGGCCGGCAGCGCGCCGAGCCGCTCCACCAGCAACCGCACCAGCCGCGCCTGCAGCTCAGGCCCGGCGGCGACGCCGAGCAGGCGCGCGGCGAAACGCCCGGCCAGCGCCAGCGCCTCGCGCTCGGCGCTGCGGCGCAGCTCGGCGGCTTCGCGCTCGCGCAGCGCCGCCTCGCGCTGGCGGCGCTCGGCCAGCTCGGTCTCGAGTTCCTGCAGGCGACGCTGGCGCTCGCGTTCGAGTTCCTCGTCGAGATCGCGGCGTGCCTTGGCGCGCTCGCTCGCCCAGTCCTGAAGACGCCGGTCGTACTCGGCCCGGCGCTGCTCGGCCTCGGCCTGCATCGCCGCCGCTTTGGCCAAGCTCGCCTCGATGTCGGCGCGCCGCGCGGCGATGATGCCGAGCACCGGCCGATACAGCAGCCGGTGCAGCAGCCATACCAGCGCCAGGAAATTGACGATCTCGAAGCCGAACGTCAGCCAGTCGAAATCCATGCCGGCCTCACAGTGGGTGAAGAAATGCACGTCCTGCGCATTTCTTGCGTCGCCCGTCCGATACACGCCCGGACGGCTTCGGAGCTTGCAAAATTCACATGCTCTCAGTGCGGCAGATAGGCCAGCAGGGGGTTACGGAACAGCACGATGAGGATGATCACCAGGCAGTAGATGGCCAGCGATTCGATCATCGCAAGGCCAATGAACAGCAGCCGCGAGATCGCCGGCTCGGCTTCCGGCTGACGGGCGATGGCGTCCAGCGCCTGGCTGATGGCGCGGCCCATGGCCAGCGCCGGCAGCATCACCCCGAGCGCAATGCCGAGCACCGCCGCCACCGTGCTGGCGATCACCAGCCAACTCATGTCGGACACTCGTCTACCCTCCTTCGCCATGGGTTTGACCGGGGCAGGATGCCCCGGCGCAAACAAGGACCTTGGTCCTTGAGTCGCGCAGCGCGGCGCGGGCGTGCACCGCGACGCTGCGAACCGAGAAATTCCAGGGATGGAATTTCTCGGCGATCACCGCTCATGCGCCTGCAGGCCGCCGGCGATGTACACCAGCGCCAGCATGCCGAAGATGTAGGCCTGCACCACCGCCTCGATCACGTGCAGCAGCAGGATCGGCACCGGCACCAGCAGGCCCACCACCGTGAGCACCAGCAGCGCGGTGAGTTCAAGGCTCATGATGTTGCCGAACAGGCGCACCGCCAGCGCCAGCGTGCGGGTGAATTCGCTGACCAGGTGAAACGGCAGCAGCAGCGGGCTCGGCTGCAGGTAGCGCCGAAAGTAAGCCCGCCAGCCGCTGGCGCGGATACCGAACCAGTGCACCGAGGCGAACACCAGCACCGCCAGCGCGGCGGTGACGGACAGATCCCGGGTGGGCGATTCCAGTCCTGGAATGAGACCGACCAGGTTGGCGCACAGCAAAAAGGCCCACAGCGTCGCCACGAACGGCAGCACCCGCGGCGCCTGGTCCTCGACCAGCGCGCGCACCGCCGCCTCGGCGGCGCCGACCAGCCCCTCGACCGCCGTCTGCCAGCGTCCCGGCGCGGCGCGCAGACGCCGCCCCGCCAGTGCCGCCAGCGCCGCCAGCAGCAGACTCACCGCGAGGCTGCCGAGCAGGGATTCGGACAGCCGCAGCGGTCCCAGTTGCAGGGCCGGCAGCGCGAGCAGATCGTTGCCGTCCATCGGTTTCAGTCCCGCAACATCAGATACACGTTGATCGCCCCCACCAGCACGCCGAGCAGCAGCAGGCTGAGGGTCCAGGACTGCGAATAACCGGGCAGGCGCTCGTCGAGCCAGCGCCCGAGATAGGCGCCAGCCACCATCGGCAGCACCATCACCAGCCCCAGAGTGCCCAGGAAGCGCGCCTGCGCCAGCACGCTGCGTTTGCGGCGGCTGGCCTCGTCCAGCCGGCGGGCGTCGCGCTCGACCTCCTCGCGCAGGCGCCGCCCGCCGTTCATGCCGGCCAGCCCCACCGTTCGAGCTCCCACAATCGCCGCAGCAGCTGCTGCTCCATCTGCTGCAGGCTCACCCGGGTCTCGCGCAGCGCCGCTTCTTCGGCGCGCAACTGCCGCTCGAGTTCCCCGCCCAGGCGCCGGTAGTCGCTGTCCTCGAGATAGCGGCGGGTGAACAGCCACACCTCGCCGGCCGCCACGCGCAGGATGCCGCCCGGCAGTGCCAGGTACTGCCAGTCGTCGGCACCGGTGCGGTAGCGGGCGAGGCCGAATTCGAGCGCGGTCATGAAGTCCTCGTGACCGGCCTGGATGCCGAAGCTGCCGCTCCCGTCACGCGCCACCAGGCTGCGCACGCCGGGCACGGTGCGCGCCGCCGTCATGCTGTGCAGGTGCAGGGTGAAGCTGCTCACGGGGCCTCGTCCGCCAGCGTGCCGCGCATGTAGAAGCGCTCCTCCGGCCAGTCGTCGTGGCGGCCGGCGAGGATCGCCTCGCAATCGGAAAGACAGTCGTCGAGCGCCACGCTGGTGCCGCCGAGGCCCGAGTGCTGGGCGGTGACGAAAAACGGTTGGGTCAGATAACGCTCCAGACGCCGGGCGCGGTGCACGGTCTGCCGGTCCTCGGCCGACAACTCCTGCAGGCCGAGCATGGCGATGATGTCCTCGAGCTTGCGGTAGCGGGCGATGTGCTCGCGCACCGCCTCGGCCACGCGGTAGTGGCGGTCGCCGATGCTGTGGCGGTCGGCCAGCTTGCAAAACGAGCGCAGCGGGTCGACCGCCGGATACAGGCCCTGCCCGGCCTGGCGGCGCGACAGGATCACCGTGGTGTCCAGATGCCCCAGGATGGCGCTGACCGCCGGATCGGTCAGGTCGTCCGCCGGCACGTACACCGCCTGCACCGAGGTCACTGCGCCCGCCGCCGTGGAGGCGATCCGGTCCTCGACCTCGGCAATCTCGGTGCCGAGCGTCGGCTGGTAGCCGACCGTGGCCGGCATGCGCCCGAGCAGGCTGGACACCTCGCTGCCGACCTGCACCATGCGGTAGATGTTGTCGATCAGCAGCAGCACCTCGCGGTGCTGGGTGTCGCGCAGATACTCGGCGTAGGTGAGCGCGGTCAGCGCCACGCGAAAGCGCGCGCCGGGCGACTCGTCCATCTCGCCGAACACCAAAAGCGCGTGCGGCAGCACGCCGGCCTCGCGCATGTCGTGCCACAGCTCGTGGCCCTCGCGGATGCGCTCGCCGACCCCGGCGAACACCGACACGCCCCGGTGCACCGCCTGGATGGCGTGCATGAACTCCATGATCAGCACTGTCTTGCCGACCCCGGCGCCGCCGAACAGGCCGGTCTTGCCGCCGCGAAAGAACGGGCACAGCAGATCGATCACCTTGATGCCGGTGGGCAGCACCGCGCTCACGGCGCGCGCCTCGGCCAGCGCCGGCGGCGGCTGGTGCACGTTGCGAAAGGCGCCACCGGCCAGCGGCGCACCGCCGTCCTGCGGCTCGCCGAAGACGTTAAGCACCCGCCCCAGGCAGTCGGCCGACACCGGCACGTGCAGCGGCGCGCCGGTGTCGTACACCGGCATGCCGCGCTTGAGGCCGCCGGTGCCGTGCAGCGTCACCGCGCGCAGGTGGCGCTCGTCCAGGTGCTGGTGCACCTCGAACAGATAGGCCTCGTGATCGAAGCGCGCCAACAGCGCCTGACGCAGCGGCGGCAGACGCTCGCAGGCAATCACCACCACCGGCCCCTGCACGCCGACGATGGTGCCGACCGGCGTGTCATCACTCATGGCCGGCGCCACACGGCCGCCGGCGCGGCGCGTATCGTCATCGCCCTGGCTCGCCCCGGCACCACGCCATGCCTGCAGCACACCCGAAACCCTTGCCCGACGGCATCGAACACCGCCTGCGCCTGCTGGCGCCCGACCGGCCCGGCTTTGGCGAGTCCAGTTTCAAGCCCGGGCGCACGCTTGGCGCCTGGGCCGACGACGTCGGCGAGCTGGCGGACCGGCTCGGCCTGCGGCGCTTTGCCGTATTCGGCGTGTCGGCCGGCGGGCCCTACGCGCTGGCCTGCGCGGCGCGCCTGGCCGACCGCGTCGCGGCGGTCGCCCTGCTGGCCCCGCTCGGGCCGCTCGACTGGCCGCAGGCCCGACGCGGCATGGCCACCATGAACCGCCTGGGGCTCGGCCTGGCCGCCTGGCTGCCGGCGCTGGCGCGCGGCCTGATGCGCCTGGCCGCGCCCTGGGCACGGCGACACCCGCAGCGCCTGCTGGACCGGCTGCAGGCCGCGGCGCCGGCGGCGGATCGCGCCGTGCTGGCCGACCCCACCAACCGGGCGGTGCTGGGCGCGACCTTTTGCGAAGCCCTGCGCCAGGGCGGGCACGGCGCCGCCTGGGAGCTGACCGTGCTGGCGCGGCGCTGGGATTTCGCCCTCGAGGATGTGCGCTTGCCGGTGCGCATCTGGCACGGCCTGGCCGACACCATCGTGCCGCCGGCGCTGGTGCGCCACCTGGCCGCGCGCCTGCCGTGCAGCGAAGTGCGCTGGTTGGCCGGCGAAGGCCATCACTCGCTGATCCTGCGCCACTTTCCGGCCGCCCTGGCCAGCCTGTGCCCAGCCGGCCAGTGACCCACGGCCGAGGGACGGCTTGGTCATACCTGCACGCGCCGCAGGCGCAGGGCGTTGCCGATCACCGACACCGAGCTCAACGACATGGCCGCGGCGGCAATCATCGGCGACAACAGAATCCCGAAGAACGGATACAGCACGCCGGCGGCGATCGGCACGCCGAGCGCGTTGTAGCCGAAGGCGAACCACAGGTTCTGGCGAATGTTGCGCATCGTCGCCCGCGACAGGCGGATGGCGCGCACGATGCCGGTCAGATCGCCCTTGACCAGCGTCACATCGGCGCTTTGCATGGCCACGTCGGTGCCGCTGCCCATGGCGATGCCGACGTCGGCCGAAGCCAGCGCCGGGGCGTCGTTGATGCCGTCGCCGGCCATCGCCACGCAGCGGCCCTGGGCTTGCAGGTCCTTGATCTTCTGCGCCTTCTGGTCGGGCTGGAGGCCGGCGACCACCTCGTCGATGCCCAGCCGCCGCGCCACCGCGTGGGCGGTGGTGGCGCTGTCGCCGGTGAGCATGACGATGCGGATGCGCTCCTCGTGCAGGGCGCGAATGGCGGCCGGCGCGCTGTCCTTGACCGGATCGGCGACGGCGAGCAAACCGGCGAGCCGGTCGCCCACGGCCAGGAACATGACGGTCTTGCCGTCACCGCGCAGCGCCTCGGCGCGCTCGGCAAGCGGATCGACGGTCACGCCGACGGCATCCAGCAACGCCCGGTTGCCGAGCGCCACCTGACGGCCGTCGACCCGGCCGCGCACGCCCTGACCCGGAACCGCAACGAACTCCTCGCAGCGCGCAGGCTCGATGCCGCGCCGCTGCGCACCGCCGACGATGGCGGCCGCCAGCGGGTGCTCGCTGGCGCGTTCGAGCGTCGCCGCCAGGCGCAGCACTTCGTCCTCGGCGAAACCCGCAGCGGCGACCACGTCCTCGAGCCGCGGCCGGCCCTCGGTGAGGGTGCCGGTCTTGTCGACCACCAGCGTGTCGACCTCACGCAGGGTCTGGATGGCTGTGGCGTTCCTGAACAGCACCCCCAGCGAGGCGCCCTTGCCGCTGGCGACCATGATGGACATGGGCGTGGCGAGCCCCAGCGCGCACGGGCAGGCGATGATCAACACCGAAACCGCGTTGACCAGCGCGTAGGCCAGCGCCGGCGGCGGCCCCCACAGGCTCCAGGCGACAAAACTCAGCGCCGCCACGCCGATCACTGCCGGCACGAACCAGGCCGCCACGCGGTCCGCCAAGCCTTGGATGGGCGCGCGGCTGCGGCTGGCCTCGGCGACCATCTGCACGATGTGCGCCAGCACCGTGTCGCGGCCCACCCGCCGCGCCTCGATCACCAGCGTGCCGGTGCCGTTGACGGTGGCGCCGATGACCTCGTCGCCGGCGGCCTTTTCCACCGGGATCGGCTCGCCGGAGATCATGGACTCGTCGACGGCGCTGCGGCCTTGCAGCACCACGCCGTCCACCGGCACCCGCTCACCCGGCCGCACGCGCAGGCGGTCGCCGACCTGCACCTGCTCGAGCGGCACATCCTGCTCGCTGCCGTCCGGGGCAATGCGCCGCGCGGTCTTGGGCGCCAGCCCCAGCAAGGCGCGGATGGCGGCGTTGGTCGCGCTGCGCGCCCGCAGCTCCAGCACCTGGCCCAGCAGGACCAGGGTGACGATGACCGCCGCCGCCTCGAAGTAGACGCCAACCTGCCCGGCGTGATCGCGAAACGCAGGCGGAAAGACCCCCGGCGCCACGGTGGCCAGCAGGCTGTAGCCGTAGGCCACCGCCACACCGAGGCCGATCAGCGTGAACATGTTCAGATGCCGCGTGCGCAGCGACTTGGCGCCGCGCACGAAAAACGGCCAGCCGCCCCACAACACCACCACCGAGGCGAAAGCCAGCTCCAGCCAGCGCCCGACCGCCCCATGCGGCAGCCAGCCGGCCAGCGCCGGCAGCATGCCGCCCATGGCCAGCACCAGCACCGGCACGGTGCACGCACCGGCCAGCCACAGGCGGCGCGTCATGTCGTCGAGTTCCGGGTTGTCCAGGCCCGCCGCGGCGATGTCCAGGGGCTCGAGCGCCATGCCGCAGATCGGGCAGTCGCCGGGCCCGCGCTGCTGCACCTCGGGATGCATGGGGCAGGTGTAGAGCGCATCGGCGTGCGCCTGGGCGGGCGCTGTCGACGGGCGCGCGCCGTGCCGACCGCAGCTGTGGCCGGGCTGGCGCGCCAGGAACGCCGGCGGGTCGGCGACGAACCGGTCGCGGCAGCGGGTGCTGCAGAAATACCAACGCTGCCCGGCGTGCTCGGCGCTCGCCGCAGCGCGGGATTCATCCACCTGCATGCCGCAGACCGGGTCGGTCGCCATGCGTCGCTACCTCGTAGGGTCGTTGGGTCGAGTCATGCCGGAAAGGTTAGGCAGCCAGCTCAGAGTTGTGAAGAAATGCGCCTCCTGCGCATTTCTTGCGTCGCCCGTCCGGTACACGCCCGGACGGGCTCCCGCGAATCAAGCCCTTACGGGCTCGCTTCGCGTCCGGCCATCCCTGGCCGGCCTCGGAGCTTAAAAAATTCACACGCTCCCAGGACACGTCCGGCGCGTTTTTTCAACTCGGCTCGTCGCGGCACGAGTCCGCAGCGAGCCACCGCCCAGACTCGCGCCGCTGAGCCGGCGTTTGCGCAAAGACTCCCGACCGGGAGTCGTGCGGCCATCACGGCGCGGGGGCGCCGGCAGCCGGTTGGCTGCCGGTCTGGGCAGCACCGCCGTTCGCTGCGGGTCCACCCTTCATGCGCATGCCGCCCTGGCGCTGCCGGCACTCGCGCATGCGCTGGCGCATCTGCTGGTGCTCGCTCTGGTCGATCACGCCATCCTTGTTGGCGTCCATCTGCGCAAAGCGCTGTTCGGCGCGCTGCATGAACTCCTCTTTGGTCAGCTTGCCGTCGGCGCCCAGCATGCCGCCGCGAACGCCAGTTCCACACTGCGCCGAGGCGGCGCCGGCCAGTGCCAGGCAAGCCGCAGCAATCAACATCGATGTCGGTCGTTTCATCGCACGTTCTCCTGGAAAAATGCCGAAAAACTCCGTGCCTGGCGTTTTTCGGCTCGCCGCAGCGCGGGCAAAAGCCGCACTGCAATTATTGAATCAATCACGCACATCCTCTGTTCAGGTCGGGGCAGCCCGGCCCGACCGCGCCGACCTCAGCGGATATAAGCCTCGGTCGCGTAACGACGCATCATGCGGTGGCTGTTGAAGAACGACGCGTTCTTGGCGATCGCCCCCTGCATGACGCGCGCCCAGCCGTCGGCCGCGCCGAGCTGCCCGCTGTACAGCGGCAGCACCACCTGCTCGAGCTTGTCGTACAGGGCACGGGCGTCGTTGTCGTGACCGGCCTCGGTGGCGGCGCCGACACTCCAGCCGGTCACGCCCTCGATGCAACCCTCCACCCACCAGCCGTCCAGTACCGACAGGGACGGCACACCGTTGAAGGCGGCTTTCATGCCGCTGGTGCCGGATGCCTCCAGCGGCGGCAGCGGCGTGTTCAGCCACACGTCGCTGCCGGACACCATCAGCAGCGCGGTATCGAGGTCGTAATCGGGCAGGTAGGCCATCGGGATGACCCCGGCCAGCTCGCGCATGTGCCGGTGCAGCAGCTCGATCAGCCGCTTGCCGCCCTCGTCGCGCGGATGCGCCTTGCCGGCCAGCACGACCTGGAACGGCCGCGCCGCGGCGATGGCCTTCAGCCGCTCGAGGTCGGTGAACAGCAGGTCCGGGCGCTTGTAGGCGGTCATGCGCCGGGCGAAGCCCAGGATCGGCAGATCCGGCTGCAGCGTCACGCCGGTGCGCTCGGCCACGCGCGCGATCAGCGCCCGTTTGGCCTCGGCGTGCGCCTGCAACAGCGCCGTCTGCGGGATGCAGCAGTCGGCGCGCACCAGCAGTTCCGGTTCATGGCACCAGCCGGGCAGGTAGTGGTCGTACAGCGCGCGCAGCGGCGGCGCAGTCCAGGTGTACGGGTGCACGCCGTTGGTCACCGCATGCACCCGGTAACCCGGGAACATGCGCCGCGACACCTCGGCATGGCGCTGCGCCACGCCGTTGACGTACTCGCTGAGGTTCAGCGCCAGGCGGGTCATGTTCAGCACATCCTCGCCGCCCAGCTGCTTGAGCACGGCGATCGGCACGAAATCGTCCAGCACCTGCTGCACCAGGTCGTAGCCGAAGCGGTCGTGGCCGGCCTCGACCGGCGTGTGGGTGGTGAAACAGCACAGGTCACGCACCAACGGCACGTCGAAAGGCGACTCGCCGGGGCGCAGCTCTTCGGGCGCATGGGCGTGGCGGCGCAGCAACTCCACCGCCAGCAGCGCCGAGTGGCCTTCGTTCATGTGGTACTGGCGAATCTCGAACCCGAGCGCCTGCAGCAGGCGCACGCCGCCGATGCCAAGCACAGCCTCCTGGCGCAGCCGATAGGACCCATCCTCGCCGTAGAGCTGATGGGTGATGGACCGATCATCGGGATGGTTTTCCTCCAGGTCGGTGTCCAGCAGCAACACCGGCTGCTTGCCGCCCAGATGACCGCTCAGCACGTACAGCCAGCCGCCGACCCACACCTGGCGCTCCTGCAAGGTCAGCGCCACCTTGGCCGCCAGCGGCGTGGCGTGCTCGCGCGGCTCCCAGGGTGCCGGCTGCTCCACCTGCCGGCCGGCCTCGTCGAAGCTCTGGCGAAAATGCCCGCCGCGCGACACCAGGCTCACCGCCACCAGCGGCAGCTCCAGATCGGCCGCCGCCCGCACCGTGTCGCCGGCCAGCACGCCAAGGCCGCCGGCATAGGTGGGAATGGCGCTCTCGAGGGCGATTTCCATCGAGAAATACGCCACCCGCGGCGTGTGCAGAAACGGCTCCAGGGGGGACATGGAAACCTCCGTATTGGCGCGACAAAGGGGCGAGTCCAGCCAGCAGTATCGTCCGCCGCGGAATACCCCGCCGGCGTGATGGCGCCTTAACAGGCCGTTGAAAAAGGGCTTCCTGCCCTTTTTCAACTCGGCTCGTCGCGGCACATGTCCGCAACCAGCCTCCCCCACATCAAGCGCTCGACGCGCTTGATGTGGGGGCAAGCCATCCCTGGCTTGCCTTAACAGGCCGCTGAAAAAGGTTTTTCAACGGCCTGTTAGAAACCGTGAGCGGCGCATGGCTCCCACGCGGCTTGGGACAAATCGGCCCCCGTTTGATCACAGTCAACCGCAGGCGCCGGTGCTGCGCGGGTTGGCCGCCCCCGCGCGCACCGCCCGGAACGGCCTGTACCGCGCCGACGCGAGCCGAAAATCCAGGGAAGGATTTTCTACAGGCTGCCGCTGCGTTTGCCGAGCTTTCTCTGCAGCGTGCGCCGGTGCATGCGCAGCGCCCGCGCCGCGGCCGACACGTTGCCGCCGCAGTCCTTCAGGACGCGCTGGATGTGCTCCCATTCCACGCGACGCACCGACAGCGGCTGCTCCGGTACCTGGCTGACCGCCGCCGGCGCCGGCTCGGCGGCGTCGAAGGCGCGCAGCACGGCGTCGGCATCCACCGGTTTGGCCAGGTAGTAGGTGGCGCCGAGCTTGATGGCGTCGATGGCGGTCGGGATGCTGGCATAGCCACTCAGCACCAGGATGCGCGCCTGCGGCTGGCGCGCGCGTAGCAACGGCACCAGTTCGAGCCCGCTGCCGTCCGGCAGGCGCAGATCGAACACCGCGTGCGTCGGCGTGAGCCGCGTGAGCAGCTCGCGCGCCTCGCCGACGCTGCCGGCCAGCGTCACCGCAAAACCTCGCCGGCCAAGCGCGGTGGCCATCACCCGCCCGAACGCCGGGTCGTCGTCGACCAGCAGCAGTTCACCGGCCACGGGCGCTGCGCGCTCCACGTCAGGCCGCCAGCGCCGTCAGCGGCAACGCCACCTGCGCCAAGGTGCCGCCACCTTCGCGCGGCGTGATCGCCAGACTGCCGCCGAAACGCTCGACCACCGCCCGCGCCAGATACACGCCCAGCCCCAGACCACCCGGCTTGCCGCTGACGAACGGCTGGCCGAGCCGCGGCGCCAGCTCGCGCGGCACGCCAGGCCCGCGGTCGGCGATGTCGAGCCGCAGCGCCTTGGCATCCCAGCGGGCGGCCAGCTCCACCGCGGCGCTCGCGTCGGCGGCGTTGTCGAGCAGGCTGAACAGGGCCTGACGCAAGGTTTCGTCGGCCACCACCTGCGGCGGCTCGCCTGGCCCGCTGCACGATAGCCGCACCGCCGCCTGCGGGCGGGTCTGCCGCCAGTGCTCGACCAGCGCCGTCAGCCAGGCCTCGAGCCCCAGCCGGCCGCCGCCCTCGGCGCGCCCCTGACCGGTGACGGTGAGGTTGCGCGTCAGCACGCCCCGACAGCGCTCGATTTGCTGCGACAGCAGGTCGAGCTCGGCGCGCTGCTCGGCCGGCGCCGTGGCGCGCAGCTCGCCCACCAGCACCGCCATGGTCGACAGCGGCGTGCTGAGCTCGTGCGCCGTGCCGGCGGCGAGCGCACCCAGCGCGGCCAGTTGTTCGCCGCGCAGCGCCGCCTCGCGCAACTGCGCCAGGTGCGCCTCGCGCAGGCGCAGCGCCGCCGCCAGGCGCGCCACGAAGGCGGCGATCACCAGCGCCGCCACCACCAGACTCAACCACATGCCAAGCAGGTGCAGATCGAAACTGTCGCCGAGACTGCCGTGGTAATGCGGCAGCGGCCGGTAGGCGAACATGACCAGGCTGTAGCCGGCCACCACCAGCGCCGTCAGCGCCGCGGTGTGCCGCATCGGCAGCACGGTGGCGGCCACCGCCAGCGGCAGCAAAAACAGCGACGCGAACGGGTTGGCATAGCCGCCGTTGAAGTACAGAAAGGCCGTCAGGCCGACGATGTCGAACGCCAGCTGCCCGGTCAGCACCCAGGCCGAGGGCTCGTCGCCGTGCCGTGCGTACCAGTAGGCCAGCGCGTTCATGCCGGCGAGCGCGCCCAGGATCAAGGCATCGATCGCCAGCGGCAGTTGCATGCCGAGCAGGCCGGCCGCCACCGCCACCGCTGCCGCCTGGGTGGCCAGCGCCACGCTGCGCAGGTGCACCAGCAGCAGGGCACCGGAAGAGGAAACCGTGGACATCGGGGCCAACGAACCGGGTAGACAGGCAACGGGTGATTTTAGGCCCACCCCCATGCGCGCGTCTGCGACACACGGCCGCAGACGCCGCTTCGATCGCCCGGCGGCCGACCCGCACAGCGGACCGCCGGGCCGCCCATCACACGCCGATGTTGGGCTCGGCTCGCAGCAGCCGCGCCGGGTCGCCGTAGGCGGCGATGCGGGCGCGAAACGCCGGATCGTCCGCCAGCAGCAGGCGCCCGTGTTCCCACAGCGTCTTGCCGCCGAAGCGCACGGTGGGGTCCAGCAGCGGGATCGAGCCCTCGCCCGGCGGCGCCTCGCCGATGGCGTGGAAATGCGCCAGGCGCGGGTTGCCGTGGGCATGCAGAATCCAGCCGAACAGGTCGTCCTGCGGGCGCAGGTGCGTGAAGCACGCCGGATGCGTGCCCATGTGCCAGGAATTGACGATGTAGCCATCCTTGCGGATTTCGGCGCCGGCCGTATCCAGGTACCGGCGCAGGGCGTCCACCGCCGCCGGTTCGCCGTCGAAGTCCACCATGCGGCCTTGTTCCAGCGTGGCCAGCACCGGGCTTGGCAGGATCACGCCCTTGGCCTTCATGACGCGGATGGTGGATGGCGTCACCCAGCGGATGGCCAGCCGGCCGCTGGCTTCCAGGCACGAGTACACCGCCGTCACGCTCAGCGGGAAGGTGCGCAGCGTGAAGCTGTCGACCGCCGCCGGCGCGGCCGGCTTCGGATGCAGCGGCGCGCGCAGGTCCGTACCCAGCGGGCAAGTGACCTGGTAGTCGCCGGCCGCCGCCAGCTGCGGCGCCAGCGCTTTCAGGATCTCGGCGCTGACCTGGAACGGGATGCGCGCGTACTCGGAGCCGAGCTGGTCCCAGGTGGTCAGCGGGTTCATCACCTTCAGCCCCCGGCCCTCGAACGGCACCAGGCGCAGCACCGCCGCCATCAGGTGATTGAGCAGCGTCACGTCGGCCTCGGCCACCGCCGCCAGCAGCGTGCGCGGCACCGCATCCGGTCCCTCGATGGCGTCCGCCCACAGCACGTGCACCCGGGCGCCGAGCGCGCGGGCCTCGTCCTCGATGATGCGCGCCACGGCCGGGTCCACCAGGCCGTTTTCGTTCACGATCATCAGCTCCGTGCCGCGCTTGACCTCGCAGCAGTTCACCAGCAGGTTGCGCGCGCCCTCGCGCACCTGCGCCTCGCTGCACAGGCGCGGGGCGGTGCGAAAGTCGATTTCCTTGATCATGCCCATCGTGGTGTCCTCGGGTTGGGTTCAGGCGACGTTGACGGCGGGGCTTCGTCCACGCGGCAGCAGCAATCCGGCGTGTGCTTGCCCGGCACCCGCAGGGTCCTGTGCAGCTCCGAGCGCTGCTGCCCGTGCCGGGCGCGGCCCCCGGCCGGGACTTTCCGTTCCGGGATGAGCGGCCATTGTTCGCGCTTGTGCCGGGCCAGGATTGACGCCCGTCAAGGTGCAGGGACGTGCTAGCATCGATCCCTAACGGCCGTTCATGATGGTCGTGCTTGCCACGCCTGCGCGTGCGGCGCGCCGACCGGCCGCTGGCGCGCTCCATTTGCCGAGGGGGAGATGAACCGACCCATGGAACGGCCCGTGCCGGCCGCAGGACCGGTCGATTTCGACCGCTACATCGACGATCGCATCGACGAGGGCGTGTTCGCCGTCCATCGCGACATCTTCCGCGACGAATTCCTGTTCGAGCTGGAGATGAAGTACATCTTCGAGTCGAACTGGGTGTTCCTGTGCCACGCCTCGCAGATTGCGCAGCCCCACGATTTCTACACCACCCACATCGGCCGCCAGCCGGTGCTGGTCACGCGCAACGCGGCCGGGGAACTGCGGGCCTTCCTGAACACCTGTACGCACAAGGGCTCGCTGGTGTGCCTGAACCGCGCTGGCAAGCGCAAGTTCCACAGCTGCACCTATCACGGCTGGACCTTCGACAGCGACGGCCGCTGCGTGTCGATCAAGGACCACGCCGACGCCGCCTACACGCCGGCCTTCGAGGCGAACAGCCACGACCTGAACGCCGTGCCGCGCCTGGCCGAGTACCGCGGTTGGGTGTTCGCCAGCCTGAACGCCGACGTCGTGCCCCTGGAGCAGCATCTGGGCGACGCGCGGGTGTTCATCGACCTGCTGGTCGAGCAGGCGCCGGACGGCATGGAACTGGTGCGCGGCAACGCCAGCTACAGCTTTCCCGGCAACTGGAAGCTGCAGGTCGAGAACTGCCTGGACGGCTACCACCTGAACATCGCCCACAAGGGCTTCATCGAGATCACCCGCCGGCGCATCGCGCGCGCCGGGGCGGCCTACAAGGGGCCGGACATCGAGGCCATGTTCGGCGTGAACCTCAAGACCGGCAGCTTCGGCCTCAAGAACGGCCACGCGCTGTTCTTCACCGAGAACCCGGCCCCGGAGTTTCGCCCGCTGTGGCCGCAGCGCGAGCAGCTTGTGGCGCGCCTGGGCGCCGGGCGGGCCAAGTGGCTGTTGCAGTACGGTCGCAACCTGACCATCTTCCCGAACGTGCAGTGCACGGACAACGCCGTGATCGGCCAGTTTCGCGTGCTGCGCCCGCTGGCGACCGACCGGACCGAGATGGAAATCTACTGCTGGGTGCCGGTGGGCGAGCCGCCCGCGGCGCGCCGCCTGCGCCTGCGCCAGTACGAGGATTTCTTCAACATCAGCTCCACCGGCACGCCGGACGACGTGGGCGCCTACCGCAACTGCCAGCAGGGCCTGCAGGCGCGCGCGGTGGACTGGCTGCACGGCCACGGGCGGGGCATGGGCGCCATGGTGCGCGGCGGCAACGAGTACGCGCGCGAGATCGGCATCGAGCCCGAGACCAGCAGCGCGGGGCCGCTGAACATGTCCGACGAGACGCTGTTCCACGCCAACTACCGGCAGTGGCTGCGCCTGATGAAGGACGGCCAGCGCCGCGCGCTCGCGGCCGGGGAGATCGGCTGATGGTCACGCCCGAACTGCACATGGCCGCCGCCGCGGTGGTGTTCCGCGAGGCCGATTGCCTGGACCGCTGGCGCTGGCAGGACTGGCTCGACCTGTACACCGACGACTGCCTGTTCTGGTGTCCGTCCTGGGTGGACGAGGAAACGCTCGGCGACGATCCGGACCGCTACGTGTCGTTCTTCTATCTGGCCGGTCGGGCGGCGCTCGGTGATCGCGTGTACCGCGTGGAATCGGGCCTCACGCCGTTCGTGACGCCGCTGCCGCGGACCTGTCACGTGATCAGCAACCTGCACGTGACGGCCGCCGACCAGGACCGCGTCGAGGTCAGCAGCCACTGGCACACCAGCACCTACCACCGGCGCGTGACGACGCAGTTGTTCGGCTTCTACGACCACACGCTGGTGCAGGACGGCGGGCGCTGGCGCATCGCGCGCAAGAAGATCACGCTGCTGAACGACCACCTCGACCTGCCGATCGACTTCAACCAAGTGTGATGAGTTTCGGCAAAACGCCATCCATGGCGTTTTGCCGATCGCCGAGCCCGGCACAGGTCCAGGCTCGGCTCCGCGCCATCCCTGGCGCGTGACGGTTCTTCAACGCTCAACGAGGAGGGGAAGCCATGGCCAAGACCGACGATCCGCGCATGAAAAAGGCGCTCGAAATGCTGCACGCCATCGAGGACAAGGACGCCGCCGATGAGGTGGTGAGCGTGCTGAACGAGCTGGCGCCCGACTATGCGAAGGCCACGGTGGCCTACGCGTTTGGCGACACCTACGCGCGCACCGAGCAGCTGGCGCTGCGCGACCGGGAGATCACCACCATCGCCACGCTGGCGGCGCTCGGCACCGCGCAGCCGCAGCTGAAGGTGCACATTCGCAGCGGGCTCAAGGTGGGCCTCACGCAGCAGGAGATCGTCGAGATCATCGGCCAGGTGGGCGTGTACGCCGGCTTCCCGGCGGCGGCCAACGCCTACTTCGCCATGAAGGAGGCGCTGACCGAGAGCGCCGCCGCGCGCAAGGCGGCGGCCGACAAGAGCGGCGCGGCGAAGTTCGCCGGCGGCAAGGCGAAAGCCGCCAAGGCCAAGGCCGCAAAGCCAAAAGCGACCAAGAAGGGCTGAGACCATGAACCCGGTACTCGGCTTCATCGGGCTCGGCGCCATGGGGCTGCCCATGTCGGGCCACCTCGTGCGCGCCGGCTACCGGGTGCTGGGCTTCGATCCGTCGCCGGAGGCGATGTCCGCCGCCACCGCGCAGGGCCTCACAGCCTGCGCCGACGCCGCGGCTGTCGGGCGGCAGGCGCAGATCGTGTTCACGTGTCTGCCGAGCCAGAAGGTCGTGCGCGCCACGGCGGATGCGCTCATCGCCAGCATGGCGCCGGGCGGCGTGATCGTCGATTGCAGCACCATCAGCCCGCTGCTGGCGGGCGAGCTGGCGGCGGATGCGGCCAGGCGCGACATCGGCTTTCTCGACGCTCCGCTCAGCGGCGCCGGCAGCGGCGCGCAGGCGGCCACGCTCAGCATCATGGTCGGCGGCGACGCGGCGCTGTTCGAGCGCGTGCGCCCGCTGTTCGAGCTGATGGGCAAGAACATCTTTCACCTCGGCGCCGTCGGCGCCGGACAGACCGCCAAGCTGTGCCAGAACCTGATCCTGGTCTCGACGCTGTCCGGGGTGATGGAGTCGGTCGCGCTCGGCCGGGCGGTCGGCGTCGAGCCGCAGCGGCTGCTGGAGGTGATGGACACCTGCCTTGCGCCGACGCGGGTGATGGACGTGCTGGTGAAGCCGAAGTTCGACGGCCGCGCGCCGTTCGACCACACCACCGACGGCCTCACCATGATCGGCAAGGACATCACGCTGGTGCGGGAACTCGCCGAGCGGGTGGGCCTGAAACTGCCGATCGGCAACCACATCCAGAGCCTGTACCGGCAGGCCATCGACAAGGGCTACGGCCGCCAGGATTTGCTGGCCTGGTACGAGCTGATCGACAAAGGCATCTTCGACGTCTGAACGAGCCGATGCTGAAAAATTCCGTCCGTGGAATTTTTCAGCCGGCCGTCGGGCGGTGCACACTGGCGACGACCGTAGCGACGAGCTGGAGCGCACATGGACCTTCTGGCGGGCGACATCGGCGGCACCAAGACCGCGCTGCTGCGCGGGCGCTGGCAGGACGGCCGGCTCACGGTGCTGGCCGAGGCGCGCTACGACAGCACCGCCTATGCCGATCTGGCCGAGCCGGTACGCGAGTTCCTGGGCGACGCACCACCGCCGCCGCGTGCCTGCTTCGCCGTGGCGGGCCCGGTGCAGCCGGCACCCGGCGGCGGCAGCCAGGCGCGCATTACCAACCTGCCGTGGCAGCTCGACAGCGCGCGGCTCGAGCGCACGCTCGGCATCGCCCGCGTCACGCTCATCAACGATCTGGCCGGCGTCGGCCATGGCATCGCGGTGCTCGGGCCCGATCAGGTCCGCACCCTGCAGCCGGGCGCTGCGCGCGGCGACAGCCCGCGGGCGGTGATCGGCATCGGAACCGGCCTTGGCGTGGCGCTGCTCGTGCCGCAAGCCGATGCCTGGCGGGTGTTTCCCAGCGAAGGTGGACATGTCGACTTCGCCCCTCTCGATGACCGCCAGGCGCGTCTGCGGGAGTTTGCGCGACTGCGTGTGGGCGCCGAGCGGGTGTCCTTCGAGCGGCTGGTGTCCGGTCCGGGACTGGCGCTGGTGTACGAATTTCTGGGCGGACCGGCCGTCGATGCCGCCAGCGTGAGCGCACGTGCCGCCGCCGCCGAGGCGCGCGCCGGCGAGGCCATGCAGCTGTTCGCGCGCCTCGGCGGCGCATTCGCCGGCAATCTGGCCCTCACCTGCCTGCCGTTTGGCGGGCTTTATCTGGCCGGCGGGGTGGTGCAAAAAAACCTGCCGCTGTTCGGCAGCGCGGCTTTTCTGGACGCCTTTCGCGCCAAGGGACGCATGGCCGACCTGTTGCAGCAGGTGCCGCTGCGCGCCATCACCGAGCCGCGCGTCGGCTTGCTGGGCGCCGCCGCCTGCGCCGCCAGCCCCATCGGCTGACCGGCACCCGGCGGTTGAGTGCGGTCAGCGCGGCTCACCGGGTTGGGCGCTAGGTTGGGAATGCCGATTCGATCGGCGCCGCAGCGGGCTGAAAAATTCCACGGATGGGGTTTTTCGGCCTCTGTCTGACGTGCGTGCCAGCCGGCACTGTTCCCTCGCCGTGGAGCCCAACCATGACCGGACCTCACAAAAGCCCCAACCTGCCCCATCACGGCCGCCACGACCGAGGCGGGTTTCAGCAGATACACGATCCTTACGTGGCGCGCCAGAAGCCGGCCGAGCCCAGCGTATGCAGCGACTGCGGCGCGGTCTGGCACGACGGCCGCTGGCAGTGGCTGGCACGCCCGGCCAACGCCGCCGAGCTGCGCTGCCCGGCCTGTCAGCGTGTCCACGACCGCGTGCCGGCGGGTTACCTCACCCTGTCAGGCGCGTTTTTGGCCGCGCACCGTGACGAAATCCTGCATCTGATCGACAACCACGCTCAGCGACAGGCGGCCGAACACCCGCTAAAGCGCATCATGGCGCGCGAGGAAACCGCCGATGGCCTGCTCATCACCACCACCGATGCGCATCTGGCGCGCGGCCTGGGTGAGGCGATCGCGCACGCCTACAAGGGCCATCTCGATTACCACTACGTCGAGGACGACGCCACGCTGCGCGTGCAGTGGCGACGCGATGACTGAACGTCGCGGCCCGGCCAGGTGCTTGCGGCGTCAGCGGTGCGGCGGGTCGGAACCGGCCGGGAGCGCTGGCGGCCGCCTGCGGCGCGCCTCGAAAAGCCTCCCCCGCCGTTTTTTTTCAGGGCGGCGAACCCGGCACCTGCGGCTGGCCCGGCACGCGCGGCTGCCCCGGACTCGGCGGCGGCAACGGCCGTGGCGCCGCCTGCTCGAGCCCGCGAATCAGGCGCTGGCCCTGCACGCGTTGCTCGTCCTGCGCGCCGCTACCGGGCGGCACGGCGTCCCGCTGACGCTCGGCCGCCAGCCCGCGCCGCGTGGCGTCGAGCTGTGCGTCGGCGTCGCGCACACAGGCGGTGTAATTGGCAGCGCCGGCACATTCGCGCAGCGCCCTGGCGTGGCGTGCCTGCGCCTGCCGCTCGGCCTGCCGGATGGCGGCCGCCGTATCGGCGCCAGCGGCTGCCGCTGCGGCTGCCGCTGCGGCCGCCAAGGCACTGGCGACCACGCTCATCAGCACCATCGTCAACGGTTTGGCCATGGGCGTCTCCCGCAGTAGGCATTCCTTATGTTGGCCGTAGACTCCACGGAAAAGCTGGAAAATTCCGGCCTGGCGCGTGACCCGCCCGCCGCGGCACCGCTATTGTCGCCGCGACTTGCAAATCCCCGCCGCGGGCGCTGCTGCGCCCCGGGGAAGCGCCGAAAAATGCCATCTCTGAAATTTTCGGCCCGCGTCCGCGTGGAACATGCCGGCGCAAACGTCACCGCCCGGCGGGTAGCAACCACTTGGCGTGCAGCTCGACCGCGCCCAGCGGCCGGTCGAAGTGGTAACCCTGAAAATACGAACAGCCTATCGCACCCAGGGCGCGTGCGTGGGCCGCCGATTCCACACCCTCGGCCACGGTGACGACGCCCAAGCTGCGTCCCATGGCCACGATGGCCTCGACGATGGCGCAATCGCTTTTGTCGGTCAGCATGTCGCGCACCAGCGACATGTCGATTTTGAGCTTGCCGACCGCCAACCGCTTCAGCTGCACCAGCGAGGAATAACCGGTGCCGAAATCGTCCACCGCGATGGCGAAGCCCGCGCCGACCAGCGCCCGGGTCAGCTCCGCCGCGTGCTGCGGATCACGCATCAGGGCGGTTTCGGTCAGCTCGAGCTCGATGTCGGCCGGCGTGGCGCCGGCGTCGCGCACGATCGCCAGCGTATCCTCGTAGAAACCGGCATCTTCGAGCTGGCGGGCCGACACGTTGACGGCGACGCGCCCCGGCAGCGGCGTGCCGGCGGCGCGCCAAGCCGCCACCTGGGCGGCCGCCTCGTGTAGCGCCATGCGGCCGAGTTCGCCGATGAGGCCGTAGCTCTCCGCCACCGGAATGAACTCGGCCGGGCTGATCCAGCCGTGCTGAGGGTCGCGCCAGCGCGCCAGCGCCTCGACGCCGGCCAGACGACCATCGTGCGCGGCCACCTGTGGCTGATAGTGCAAGGTCAATTGGTCGCTGACCAAGGCGTGTTCGAGCGCCCGCGCCAAGGCGTAGCGCCGGCGCTGGGCCTCACCGAGCTGCTTTTTGTAGAAATAGTGTTTTGTCCCCCGCGCCTTGGCCTGATGCATGGCGATCTCGGCGTGGATCAGCAGCTGTTGTGCATCCCCGGCGTCGTCTGGATAAAACGCGATGCCCATGGAGGCCGGCACCGCGTGGGCGTAATGGCGGCTTTTCATCGCCAAACTGCCGTGAATGGCGGCGATCATCCGGCGTATGGCTGCCTCGTCGCGTTGCGGCACCAGCACGCCGAACTCGTCGCTCGACAGCCGCGCCACAGTCGCCCGCCCGCCGACGGTGGCCAACAGGCGCCGCGCCACTTCGATCAATACCCGATCGCCGGCGCCATGGCCTTCGGCATCGTTGATCTCCTTGAAGCGGTCCAGGTCGAGGTACAGCAGTGCCAGGCGCTGCGCGCTGGCGTCCGCGGCCTCGAGCGCCTGCCCCAGGCGCTCCATGAACGACACCCGGTTGGGCAGGCCGGTGAGGGCGTCGTAGAACGCCAGTTGCTCGATGCGCTGGGCGGCCCGCTTGCGGTCGGTGATGTCCTGCACCGTGCCGACCGCCTGGCGCGGTCGTCCCTGGTAGTCGCGGTAGATTTCGGCCCGCTCTTCCACCCAGCGCTCGCCACCGCCGGCCACCACGCGGTGCTCGAGATGGTAGTCGGCGCCCGCCAAGGCAGCCTGCCAGGCCTGCGCCAGTCGGTCGCGATCATCCGGGTGCACGCAGGCCAGAAACGTCTGGTAATTCACCGGCGCGCCTTCCGGCAGACCAAAAATGCGATAAGCCTGCGGTGTCCAGCTCAGCTCGTCGCGATCGATATCCAGACGCCAGCTGCCGATGCCGGCCACCGCCTGGGCGCGCAGCAGGCTGTCCCCGTTTTCCTGCGGTGCCGCCGGCGGGCAATCTTGCTGGCCGAGGTCTTCGACCCCCGGCCGGCCGGCCGGCAAGGGCGTCGGCCGGGCCGGCGCCAGCCCCACCTGCCGACCCAGCGATTCGAGCTGCGGCTGGCTCCGCGATGTGGCACCGGCCGAGCCGGCGTCGGGCATCGGTCCCGACGCACCGGCCGACAGCATCCGCCCGAGACCGAAAAACGCCAGCTTCATCAGCGCCCGCACGGACGCCGGCGCGCACCCCCCAGCACTGCCACCGGTCTGCTCAAGGACCGCCAACAGACTGCACACGTACGAAGCGTAGGCCGCCAGATATGGGCCGGGCAGCGCGCCGGCTGAGGCGACCTGCCGGCTCTCGGAGGGATGGTCGAGCCGATGCCGAAGGTCGCCGGCGGCCAGGCGCGCCAGGTACACCTCCGGCTCCTGTTGGATGGGCTCGGCGCGGCCGTCCTCAGCCGGCGCCGCAACCTGCCGCAGATGCGCGCAGAAGCCCGCGAGAAACTCGGCGGCGGTGGCCGGCAGGCCGCCGTCGGCCAGCAGCCGCGCGTCTTCGGCGTCGAACGCCAGCGCGGCCAGTCGGTCGGTCAGTGTCGCCATCGATCTCGACGCTCCGCCAGCCTGCCGACCCGCGCCAGGCACCGCTCCCGAGCGGCCAGTCGACGACCCCGCATACGCACCCCCTTTGCTGGAAACGTCACAGCGCGACGCAGGCTCGCACTGTCTGAATGATGATTCAATGACATACGCCATGACACAACGCCGTGCATCCTGTCGCGAACACAAGCACCGCCCGGCTCGGCGCCCTGAATGGGCGGCGCATTTTCTTTGTTTGAGAATCGTTACGTAACCCGGTTCGGTTCCGTTTCAGCCAGCACATGACCGCCATCAAAGACACCGATCCGGTGTCTGCCATCCCGATTAGCATCCCCGGCGCGAGCGGCAGGACCGGCCTCAGGTGCAGATGATCGCCAACTGGCCCTTGCCGTAGCCCTGGACATCGACCTCCAGGTCCAGGCGGGCACCGCCGGCACCGAGCACCGCTTCGGCCGCCGGCGGCACGCTGCCGACGGCAAAATCGGCCAGACGCACGCCGCGACCGCTAGCCGCCGTCAGTACGCTACACAGGATGTTGGTCACTTCGCGGAAGTTGTCGGCGATGTTCGGCGGCAGGCTGCCGGCGCGCACGGCGTCCTGTGCCGCCGCCGGCGGGATCATCGCCAGCGCCGCACCGGCGGCGGCCGCCAGCGGCACGTCGGCCACGACGAGCGCCACCACGGTTGTCGTGTCATCCACGCATACCCCGACCACACCGCCCTTGGGCAACCGCTCGACCGCCGCCGCGGCCGGTTTGGCAGTGACGTTCTTGCCGACCAGGGAGGTGATCAGCTTGGCGATGGCCTGTGCGGTCGGTAGCGCCTTGAGCGACATGAGAGGGTCCTTGATCGCAAGCGAATCGGTGTACGGACGAGCGCCGGCCTCACCCGAGCAGCGGCTCGAGCACGTGCCGGAAGGTATCCTCGGTGAACGGTTTGGTGATCAGGAATGCCGCGCCCTGCTCGGCGGCGAGCGCGCGCATCTCGTCGGCGGTTTCCGAGGTCACGAAACCCAGCTTGACCTTGTGCCCTTCATCGCGAACCGCCTGCAGCAGTTCGAGGCCGGACATCTGCGGCATGTTCCAGTCGGACAGCACCAGCGCCGGCGGGCTGGTGCGGATCATGTCCAGCGCCTGGGCGCCGTTTTCGGCCTCATCCACCTCGTGCTGGCCGAAGCCGGCCTGGCGCAACGTCCGGCGCACGATCATGCGCATGGCCTTGCTGTCGTCCACTATCAAAATTTTCATGCCCGTCACCCTGCGCAAGCAAATGAAACACCACCGGGCAACGGGTCACTGCCCGCCCGTGGTTGGAGATTCTGCATCGGTATTCTCGCCGACCCGCACCAGCATTTGGCCGTCGGCGCAGTCGTAGCCCTGCGCCACGGTCCAGCTCAGATCGCCGGGGTCGTCCTTGCCGGACTCCCACGACAGCGGCAACGACAGCTTGATGGCGCCCGGCCACAGGCCCTTGACGTTGCCGCCGAGGATGTTGGCCATCTCGCCCATGGCATCCAGCACCAGCTCGATGTCGACCTCGTCCTCGGGCATCTCGAACAGCCGCGCGGCCACTTTGCGCGCCAGCTCCAGGCTGCAGTCGATGCGCAGCGCCAGTTCGGTGTCGCCCTGAATCTCGACCTGGCTGCTGATGCCCGGCTCCGGGCCGGCGGCCATGACCGCATCGACCAGGTCGAGGCCGACCATCGTGGCCCAGATGTCGCGCGTCAGGCTTTCCAAATCCGTCTTGCTGATGGTCATCGGCTGCTTCCTTTTCTGCTGTTGGTGGCCGCATTGCGCAGGCGGTATACGCCCTGCGTGACGCGCTCGAAGGCCGGGTCTATGTTCAGGGTGGTCTCGGCGGCACCGAGCACCAGGTAGCCGTCGCCGGCCAGCACCTTGCGCACCTTGCCGAGGATCGCCGTCTTGGTCGCCAGATCGAAATAGATCAGAACGTTTCGCATCAGCACCAAATCCGGCCTGATGTCTATCGGCCAGTTTCCGGCCAGGTTTAGGGCCCTGAACTCGACGGCGTTTCTGATTTCGTCCTTCAGCACGTAGTCGAGGCCGCGACGCACGAAGTATTTGAGCAGGTAGGGCGCCGGCAGACCGCGATTGACTTCGAGCTGCCGGTACACGCCGGCCCGGGCCTGGGCCAGACAGCTCGGCGAGACGTCGCTGGCCAGCACCTGCACCTGCCAGTCGCGCAGTTGCGGCAGTCGCTCACGCATGTGCATGACCAGGCTGTACGGCTCCTGGCCGGTGGAACACGCCGCGCTCCAGATATGCAGGCGACGGCTGGCGGCGCGGGTCGACATCAGGTTCGGCAGCACCTCCCGCACCAGCTGGTCGAACACGGCCGGCTCGCGAAAAAAATAGGTCTCGTTGGTGGTCATCGCGTCCAGCACGTCCACCGACAGCGCATCGCTGCCGTTGGCGCGCAGGCGGCGCACCAACCCGCCGAAGTCGGTCAGGCCGTGCTTGCGCAATACCGGCGTCAGGCGCGACTCGATCAGGTAGTCCTTGTCGGCGCCCACCTGGATGGCCGATTTTTCGTACAGAAAACGCCGGATGAAGCCGAATTCCGCCGCGTTAGCCGACATGACGGTCCACCTCCCCGGCGGCCGAGGTCAGTCTCGCCACGATGGCGGGGCCGATGTCCGCCAGCGGCAGCACGCGCTGGGCGAGTCCCGCCTGCACCACTGCCCCTGGCATGCCCCACACCACCGAACTGGCCTCGTCCTGGGCATAAATGCTGGCGCCCAGCGCGTGCAGCCGGCGGCAGCCCTGTTGCCCGTCACGTCCCATGCCGGTCAGGATCAGCGCCAGCACGTCGCCGCCGTAGCAGTCGGCGGCCGACTGCAGCAGCGGGTCCACCGCCGGACGGCAGAAATTGACCGGCGGCCCCTGGTCGAGGTGTAGCTCCGGTTGGCCGTTGCGGCTGCCGATCAGCATGTGGTGATCGCCGGGCGCCAGCCACACCGCGCCGGGCCGCAGCGGAGTGCCTTCGCTGCCCTCGCGCACCGGCAGCCTGCAAATGCCGCTCAGCCGTTCGGCCAGCAGGCGCGTGAACACCGGCGGCATGTGCTGGGCGATCACCACCGGCACCGGCAGGTCGGCCGGCAGGTACCGCAGCACCTCGGCCAGCGCGTTCGGCCCACCGGTGGAGGCGCCGATCGCCAGCAGGCGGGGGCGATGCCGCCCGGCGCGCGCCGGGCGCGGCGGCACCGGCGCCGCGGCCGGCACGGCGGTTTGGCCGGGCTCGCCAAGACGCAGCAGGGCGCGAATTTTGCGCGCCAGCTCGTCGCCGAACGCCTTCAGGTTGGCATCCAGGCTGGTGGCCGAGCTCGGCTTGGTGACGTAGTCGCTGGCGCCGCGCGTCAGCGCATCCAGCGTCACCGCGGCGCCGCGCGCGGTGAGCGAGGAGCACATGATGACCGGCAGCCGCGGCCAGCTCTGACGAATGTGCGTGAGCGTGGCCAGGCCGTCCATGCACGGCATCTCCACGTCCAGCGTGACCAGGTCCGGCACGCGGCGCTCGATGGCGGCGAGCGCCGCCTCGCCGTCCCCGGCCGTGCCGTCGACCACGAAATCGGGCTGCCCGTCCAGCGCCCGCGACACCAGGCGGCGCATCAGCGCCGAGTCGTCGACGACCAGGATGCGCTTGGGCGGCATGGTCACACCGCCGCCAGGCCGAGCATCTCCAGCTTCGCGCGCAGGCTGTCGGCGGTGAACGGTTTCATCAGGTACTCGTCGGCGCCGGCCGCCAGCGCTTCGCCGATCTGGGCGGGACTGGTCTCGGAACTGACCATCAGGACGCGCACCGGGTCCCAGTCGCGCCGCCCGCGCAGCGCGCGGATCAGGTCGAGACCGTTCATGTTCGGCATGTTCCAGTCCACCAACACCACATCCGGCAGCGGTCCGGCAGCGAGCCGCTGCAGGCCGTCCGCCCCGTCGGTGGCCTCGCCGACCTCGAAACCCAACTGAGACAACAGGCTGCCGAGCAGCTTGCGCATCACGCGCGAGTCATCGATGACCAAGGCTTGCATGGCGTGGACTCCGGTACCAAACCACCCGACCGTCCAACACTCCAACACTGGGCCGGGCGGCATTCACAAAACCGACGCGGCTCAGGCCGCCCGCAGGTCGGCCAGGAAGCGGTTCACTTCTTCGCGCAGCAGGACGCCCTGGCGGGCCAGCTCGTCGGCGGCGCTGAGCACCTGACCGGCGGCCGAGCCGGTTTCGGCGGCGCCCTCGCTCACCTCGGCGATGTTGCGTGTGACTTCCTGAGTGCCGGCCGCGGTCTGGGCGATGTTCTGCGCGATTTCCTGCGTGGCACTGCCCTGCTCACGCACCTGCAGCGCGATCACGTCGGCGGTGTCGTTGATCTCGCGGATGGTGCTGCCGATGCCCTGGATGGCGGCGATCGCCTGCTGCGTGGCGCCCTGGATGGCGGCGATCTGCGCCGCCACCTCCTCGGTCGCCCGGGCGGTCTGGTTGGCCAGCGATTTGACCTCCGAGGCCACCACCGCAAAGCCCTTGCCGGCATCGCCGGCGCGCGCCGCCTCGATGGTGGCATTCAGCGCCAGCAGGTTGGTCTGGGCGGCGATGTCGTTGATCAGGGTGACCACGTCGCCGATGCGCTGGGCGGCATCGGCCAGGCTCTGCACCTGGGTGTTGGTCTGCTCGGCGGTCTGCAGCGCGCGCAGGGCGATTTGCGCCGAATGCGCGCCGTGCCGGCCGATTTCGGCGATGGAGGCGGACAGCTGCTCGGCGGCCGACGCCAGCGTCTGCACGTTGGCGGTGGCCTGCTGCGAGGCGCTGGCCACCACCGCCGCGCGCTGGTCGGTCACCTCTGCGGTGTGCGTCATGCTCTGCGCGGTGGCGCGCAGCTCGGTGGCGGAGCTGTTGAGCGTGTCGAGCGCCTGGCTGAGGGTGGCATCGAACTGGGCGATGTAGCGCTCGATGGTGTCCTGCCGCTGCTGGCGACGGGCGTTTTCCTCGTCTTGCTGCGCCTGCAGCGCCAGCGCTCGGCGGCGGTTGTCCTTGAACACCTCGAGCGCTGCGGCGAGCGCGCCGATCTCGTCGCGCCGGCCGAGTCCCGCCACCGGCGCGTCCAGATCGCCGTCGGCCACCGCCCGCATGGCCGCGGTGATGCGCGTGAGCGGCAGCGACACGCCGCGGATGGTGGTCACCATGCCGAGCATGGCGACCATGGCGCCCACCGCCGTCAACACCAGCGTGATCTTGTTGGCGGTGGCATGGATGCGGCTGTCGCGCTGGTACAGCTGCGACGCCTGCTCGCGCTCGAAATCGACCAGCGTACCCAGCGCCTCGACCGCCGGCAGAACCTCTGCCGGCAGGCGGCTGCGCGCGTAGTTGTCCAGATCGCCGTAGTTCTCGCTGTCCAAAATGCGCAGCAGATCCTCGATCGACGCGTTGGCCGTGGCCAGCACGCGATCGACGTCGGCCGCCAGATCGGCTTCCTCCTTGGTGGTCTTGGGGCGCTTCACGTACTGCTCCCAGGTAGTGCGGATTTCGTTCAGCGCCACGCTCGCCTCCTGCCGCGCGTCCGGCCACTCGCTGTCACCGGTCTGCACCTTGCGCACGGCGCCGGCCACGCCCGCCTGGTATTCGTCGGCCAGGTGCTGCAGGGCCACCATCGGCTCGATACGGTTGGCGTAGATGTCGGTCATGCGCCGATTGGCCTGATCGAGCAGCCACCAGCCGCTGGCGCCGAGCACCAGCACCATGACGGCGGTGGACGTCAGCACCCACAGCAGCCGGGCCCGGATCGACAGCGTCAGGGTGGGCATGCGAAGACGTGGTAAACGCATCTCGACCTCCTTGATTACTTCTAATTAACTGTCACGTCCCGGCCGATTAGTTGGTTTTCGATGAAAGAGCTCAGGATGAGAGTTGTACCAGCTCTGCAGGGCCTGCGCCGGGGTCTGGGCGTTCAGGGCCTGCTGGGGCAGGTGGTGGTTGTAGA
>NZ_JAQVGQ010000150.1 GCF_028696615.1 Immundisolibacter sp.
ACAGGCTGGCGACGGCGCGGCCGTGGATGATGACCTGGGCGCCGATGTCGCTCGAGGGCTTGAGCAGCACCGGGTTGAAGTCGGTGTGGGGCTCGACGCCGGCGGCAAGCGCCTGCAGCGCCTGGGCGCGGCCGATCTCGCCGCCATCGACGGTCACGGCCGAGTTCAGCGCCATGTTCTGCGGCTTGAACGGCGCCACACGCAGGCCGCGGCGGTGCAGCGCGCGCGCCAGGCCGGCGACCAGCGTGCTCTTGCCGGCATCGGAGGTGGTGCCCTGCACCATCAGGGTGATCGGAGGAGACATGGCGTAGAATCCGGGGTCCTCGGTTTGGGGGACGGATTATCGCCGATCGCGTGGCCGTAAGCGCGAACGCTGGAGACAGGCAGGCGCGCGAACCGGTCCAGCAGTGGCACCCCACGCCCGCGCCGCCTTCGCGGCAGTGCAGCATCGCGTTTCGATTTCGACTCCTCCCGTTCATGTCCTTTGCCCTGATCCTCGTCGCCAAATTCGCCGCCGGCCTGCTCGCCGACCGCCTGTTCGGCGAGGTGCGCCGCTTCCATCCGCTGGTCGGCTTCGGCCGCTGGTCACGCTCGGTCGAAGACGCAGTGCGCCGCGTCGTCGGCGAGCATCGCCTCGCCGGCTTGCTGGCGTGGGCGCTCGCAGTGCTGCCGTGGGTGGGGCTGGCGCTGATGGCGAGGGCGGCGCATCCGCTGGCGCACTGGCCGGTGGATGTCGCCCTGCTTTACTTCAGCCTCGGCGGCCGCAGCCTGGCCGAGCACGCCGAAGCCGTCGCAGCGCCGCTGGCCGCGGGCGATCTAGCCGCCGCTCGCGAGCGCGTGGGCTGGATCGTCAGCCGCGACACGCGCGAACTCGATCCCGCAGGCGTCGCCCGCGCTGGCACCGAGTCGGTGCTGGAGAACGGCAACGACGCGGTGTTCGGCGCGCTGTTCTGGTTCCTGCTCGGCGGCGCCGCCGGTGCGCTGCTGTTCCGGCTGGCAAACACCCTGGACGCGATGTGGGGCTACCGCACGGCGCGTTACCTGCGCTTCGGCTGGGCCGCCGCGCGCATCGACGACGTGCTCAACGCCCTGCCCGCGCGTCTGACCGCGCTGACCTACGCCCTGCTCGGCAACACCCGCCGTGCGCTCGCCTGCTGGCGTTTGCAGGCGCCGGCCTGGGACAGCCCCAACGCCGGCCCGGTCATGGCCGCCGGCGCCGGCGCCCTCGGCGTGGCGCTGGGCGGCGGCGCGCTCTACCACGGCCAATGGGAGGAGCGGCCGCCGCTGGGCGAAGGACCGGCACCGGATGCCGGCTCGATCCGCGCCGCCATCGCGCTGGTGCACCGCGGCGCGCTGCTGTGGCTGGCCGTCGCCACCAGCGTCGCGCTGATCCTGCACTTCACGGGACTACCCCATGCTTGAGCACGGCGGCCGCCTGCGCCGCGCGGCGCAACGCTACGGCATTCCGCTGGACGACTGGCTCGACCTGTCGACCGGGATCAATCCGCACGCCTACCCGGTGCCGGCGGTGCCCGCATCGGCCTGGCACCGCCTGCCCGAGGACGACGACGGGCTGGAGACTGCGGCCACGGCCTACTATGGCAGCGCCGCGCTGCTGCCTGTCGCCGGCTCTCAACCCGCGATCCAGTCCCTGCCCTCGGTGCTACCTGGTGCGCGCGTCAGTCTGCTGGTGCCGAGCTACGCGGAACACGCCCATGCTTGGCGCGAGCGCCAGCCGCGCTTCTTCACGGCCGACACCGACGCCGCGGAGGCCGCGGTGGACCAGAGCGACATCGTCGTGCTGGTGCAGCCCAACAACCCGACCGGTGCACAGTTCGAGCGCACCCGGCTGCTCGACTGGCACGCCCGGCTCGCTGCCCGCGGCGGCTGGCTGGTGGTGGACGAAGCCTTCATCGACGACACGCCGGCGGCCAGCCTCGCCCCGCTCGCGGGCGCCGACGGACTGGTGGTGCTGCGCTCGCTGGGCAAGTTCTTCGGCCTCGCCGGCGCGCGGGTCGGCTTCGTCTTCGGCCCCCACGCCGTGCGCACGCGGCTCGAGGAACGCCTCGGCCCATGGACGATCGGCGGGCCGGCACGGCACGTCGCGCGCGCGGCCCTGAACGATACCGTCTGGCAGGCAGCCATGCGCGAGCGGCTGGCCCACGAGGGCGAGCGCCTCGCGCAGGTGCTGAACGCCGCAGGACTCGGCACCGCAAGCGGACCTTCCCTGTTCAAATCGGTGCTGCGCGCCGACGCGGCGCAGCTGCACGACGCGCTGGCGCGACGCGGCATCCTCGTCCGCCTGTTCGAGCAGCCCGCTTCGCTGCGTTTCGGCCTGCCGGCTGACGATGCCGGCTGGGCGCGCCTGGAGCAGGCCCTGGCGGAATGCCTCAGGGAACAGTGAGACACGAGCGGGCAAGACTTTCGACGCCCGTCCCCGACAACCGCAACGGACTCCACGCAATGAACCGACCCTCACGCCATCTCGGTCCCGCCCGCAGCTTCGCCCTTTCCGCACTGTGCGTCGCTGCCGCCCTTTCGCAGACCGCAAACGCAGCCATCGAGCTCACCGACGACGCCGGCAACGCGGTGCGGCTGGAAGCGCCGGCCAAGCGTATCGTCAGCCTCGCGCCGCACATCACCGAGCTGCTCTTTGCCGCCGGCGCCGGACCCGCGGTCGTCGGCGTGGTGGCCTACAGCGACTACCCGCCGGAGGCGAAGGCGCTGCCCCAGGTGGGCGGCTACACGAAGGTGGACCTGGAGGCGGTGGCGGCACTGCGCCCCGACCTCGTTGTCGCCTGGCGCAGCGGCAACCGCGATACGCACCTCGACCGCCTGCGTGCACTGGGCATCCCGGTGTTCATCAACGAGCCGCGCAGCCTGGACGACGTCGCCCGCAGCATGGAACAGATCGGCCAACTGGCCGGATCGGAAGGTACGGCGAACGAGGCTGCGCAGGCGTTCCGCGCGCGCCATGCGGCACTGGCCACGCGCTACCGCGAGCGCCCGCCGGTGCGCACCTTCTACCAGATCTGGGACCGGCCGCTGATGACCGTCAACGACGAACACCTGATCGCCGACGTCATCCGCCTGTGCGGCGGACGCAACGTCTTCGGCGAGCTAGGCACGCTGGCCCCGACCGTCGGCGTCGAGGCGGTGCTGGCGGCCAACCCGGAGGCCATCGTCGCCAGCGGCATGGGCGTCGCCCGCCCGGAATGGCTGGATCAGTGGAAGCGCTGGCCCGACCTCAGGGCCAACGCCGGCGGCAACCTGTTCTTCATCCCGCCCGACATCCTGCAGCGCCACACGCCGCGCATCCTGGACGGTGCCACGCAATTGTGCGAGCAGCTCGACACGGTGCGCGTGCGCCGCGGCGACGCGCCTGCGCCGGCCGGACAGTGAGGCAGGGCCCACCACCGCGGCCCCAACGCCGGATGCAGTCCCGTCCCGACCGACGGACGCATCCGGCACGATCGATCAGTTTTCGTTAATATTCTGCGCACTCGCTCCATACCGCAGCAGGAGACTCCGATGCGCACACCCACCCCGCTCCCGCCCCCGATCACGATCTCGCGCAGGCGCTTCCTGCAGATGGGGCTTGCCGGCGCGGCCGGCGTCGGCCTGACTGCGAACTGGGCCGACCTGTCAGCCTTCGCCGCCGACCTGCACGACTTCATCCGCGGCCCGGCCGTGCCCGACATCGCGCCCCAGCGCCTGTCCGAGCACGTGTGGATGATCTGGTCCAAGGACGGCTTTCCCACCCCCGAGAACCTGGGGATGATGAGCAACATCACCTTCGTCGTGACGCAGAAAGGCGTGGTGATGCTGGACCCCGGCGGCTCGGTGCAGATCGGTGAGATGGCGCTGCGCATGATCCGCACCGTCACCGACAAGCCGGTGGTGGCGATCTTCAACACCCACTACCACGGCGACCACTGGCTCGCGAACCACGCCTTCGAGGATGCCTTCGGCAAGGACCTGCCGATCTACGCCCATCCGGTGACGAAGAAGGAAATCGAAGGCGTGCAGGGCAGCATGTGGCACAGCCTGATGGAACGATGGACCAACCAGGCCACCGCGGGCACGCGCATCGTCGCCCCCAATCACACGGTCGAGCACGGCGCCAGCTTCGACTATGGCGACGTCACCTTGCGCATCCATCACTACGGCGTCGCCCACACGCCGGGCGACATCTGCATCGAGGTGGTCGAGGACGCGCTGACCCACGTCGGCGACATCGCCATGGACCGTCGCATCGCCAACATGGACGACGGTTCCTACGTCGGCACCTTCCGCTTCTACGACGCGCTGGAGAAGAGTGCACCATCGAAGATCTGGGTGCCGGGACACGGCCACGCCAGCGCCGAGGTGCTGAAGTGGAATCGAGAGTTGTTCGAGGGCATCTACGAGAACTGCGTGAAGGCCGTCGAGGACGGGCGCGACATGGCGAGCGCGCGCGAGGCCGTGCTCAAGGACCCACGCGTGGCCGGCAAGGCGTCGGACACGGCAGGCTTCGACTCGAACATCGGCAAGTACGTCAGCCTCGCCTACCTCGAGGCGGAGAAGGAAGCCTTCTGACCCCTGGCGGGGCTCAGTCCTCGCGCACCATCTCGTAGCGCGCGCGATTGCGGCGCTGCCGGCGATTCTCGCGCGCCATGCGCCACCAGGCGCGATCGAACACCCAGGCCAGGCTCGGCAGCAGCGGCGCCAGGTAGCGTTCAGCCGCCGAGACGACCTCACCTTCGGGCACGCGACAACGCACGCCGAGTGCGCTGAGGCGCTGGTGCAGCGAAGGATGGAGGGCGAAGCGCTCGCCGCCGGCCTCTTCAAGCGCGACTGCATGCTCGGACACCGTGCGCGTGAAGCCGGCCTGCACGCCGAGTGCGAGGTCGCGATACGGGCGCAGCCGCGGCCGACGACGGCGGGAACCGTGCGCATCGACATGGGGCCAGAAGTCGCGCTCCAGAAAGCGCGTCTTGAGTCCCACTTCGACCAGGGCATCCCCCATCAGGCCATGACCGACAAGGCTCGCCGCCAGCGCATCGGCCTCGAACTCCTCGATTCGCGCCAGGCGCAGCATCGTGATGCAGTAGCGCTGCGTCATCCGTTCGAGCGTCGCGTCGAACCAGGGGAAGCGATCGACGGCACGATCGATCGTACGCACCCACCACGCCCGCAGATGCGCGCCGACCCCACCCCAACCCTGCCGCTGCGCGGCCAGGTGGGCCAGCTCGTGCGCCAGGACCGCGCCGAACTGCGCCGGCGACAGGCTGTGAACGAGCGGAAGTCCGATCATCAGGCAGGTCTGCAGCGGCCCGACACAACCCCAGCGCGGCCGCTGCGCGACATGGGCGTTCATGTGATCGGTGACGAACACATGGCGCACCGGGTCGATGCCCAGGCGCGCGGCCGTGTCGTCGAGCAGGGCGAACAGATCCTCGGCCGCCCTGCGCGGCAGGCGGATTCCCTCGGGCCGAGGCGGCGCACTCAACAGCACCCCCCCGAGCGCACACGTCGCGAGCCCCGCCAGCACGGCCAGCAAGCTCCAGAGGCCGGAAACGACGGGGTCTCCGGCATTGATGGCGGCCCAACTGCTGCCCAGGGCATGAAGCGTCAAGGCCGCAAATGCCGCCGTCAGTGCAGCGAAGGTGCCCAAGCCGGCCAACGCACCCAAGGTCAATTGCCGGGCGAGCCTGAATCGCAGCGCAAAGAGCCTTCGGGGACGGACGGAGAGGGACATGAATGACGCCTTTAGAGCGAATTTGTAACTATACGTCAGTTGAGCTTGGGTCCGGTATCGACCGTGACATGGCGACTCCCCACGACGAGCGGTCGGCCGACGTGCGCTGCATTGCACAAAATGCTCGCTTCCCCCGCAGCAAGCCTCTATAGTGCCGGTTCGCCGCGAGTTGACCGATCGATCGCGGCAGTTCCCCCAACGATCCGGCGGCACCCTGCCACGGATCTCTCCCGCCAGTCCGGATTGGTGTCGCCACGAAGCGCGACGGCCTGGCGCCGGAAACCACTGAATGAATTCCCAAGTCACTTTCGCCAGCCTCGGGCTGGCAGAACCCATCCTGCGCGCCATCGGCGAGGCGGGCTACACGCACCCCACCCCCATCCAGGCCCAGGCCATCCCGCAGGTGCTCGCGGGCGGCGACCTGCTCGCCGCAGCCCAAACCGGCACCGGCAAGACCGCCGGCTTCACGCTGCCGCTGCTGCACATCCTGTCGCAGACCCACGCCCACCCGCATCCGCCGGGCCGCCCGCGCTGCCTGATCCTGACGCCGACGCGCGAACTCGCCGCCCAGGTCGAGGAGTCGGTGCAGACCTACGGCAAGCACCTGCCGCTGAGCTCGCTGGTGATGTTCGGCGGCGTCAACATCAATCCGCAGATCAGCGCGCTGAAGAAGCGTGTCGACATCCTCGTCGCGACCCCTGGCCGCCTGCTCGACCACGTCGGCCAGCGCACGCTGGATTTGTCCGGCGTCGAGATTCTCGTGCTGGACGAAGCCGACCGCATGCTCGACATGGGCTTCATCCGCGACATCCGCAAGGTGCTCGCGCTGCTCCCGAAGAAGCGCCAGAATCTGCTGTTCTCGGCCACCTTCTCGGACGAGATCCGCGAGCTGGCACATGGCCTGCTGCACAACCCCGGCACGGTCGAAGTGGCGCCGCGCAACACCACCGCCGAACGCGTCGACCAGGCCGTCTACATGGTCGGCCAGAAGCACAAGCGCGAACTGCTCGCCCACCTGATCAAGGAAAAGCAGTGGTTCCAGGCGCTGGTGTTCACCCGCACCAAGCA
>NZ_JAQVGQ010000151.1 GCF_028696615.1 Immundisolibacter sp.
CTGCGTGAACTGCACGGCGGGGTTGAGGACGGTGGGCGGGTTGCGGCCGTGGACCCGCCCGGCGGCGCCGATCGATTTGGGCAGCGCATCGGTGCCGTAGAGCGCCGGCTGGTGGCAGCGGGCGCAGCTCGCCGTGCCGTCGAGCGAGACGCGCGGCTCGAAGAACAGCGCCCGGCCGAGGGCCACGCGCTGCGGTTCTACGGGGTGCTCGGCGCTGCCGGCGTGTGTCGGCAGCGGCGCGAACAGTTGCCCGGCCTGGGCGAGCAGCGCGGCATCGTCAGTGGCCGCGAGCGCGGGTCCCGCAAGACCCAACGCGAGCAGCGTTGCCTGACGCATGTGTTTCAACATGATGTCGTCTCCTCACCGCTGGGTCTGCGATGGTTGCAGAAAGGGCGCGGCCGATGTGGGGCCGCCGCCGGACGGCCCGAAGTTCCAGTACAGCCCGAGATAGCCGCCGTCGTGACTCTCCCCGGCCACCGTCGAGCCGACGCGAAACAGCAGGCTGCAACCACCGCAGGCGGCGACATCGCTGTAAACACCACCGACGTTGAAGAAGGTGGCGTGGCGGGCATCGTCGCTCGGCGCGCCCTGGTAAAACAGCTCGCCGCCCAGCGTCAGGCGGTCGGTGACCTCGCGCTGCAGCAGCCAGCCGCCGAAACTGTAGTTGCGCATGCCGGGAGCGGAATTGAAGGCCCGCCCGCCGCCGCCGTAGGTAGTCCAGGGGCCGAAACTTTTCTGCAACCACAGCGGAAAGGTGCCCCACACCCGGTCGTTGCCGAGACCCTTGTCCGCATCGCCGGTCGGCACGTAGAACATGGGGAAGACGCCGGCCTGCGGGCGGTTGTCCGTCTCGTGCAAAAAGCGGTACTTCACGCCAAGCTCGACATCCCCCAGGCCGTATTCGTCGGGGCCGTCGCCCGGCCGCACCCCGGTGAACGGCAGCATGGCGTGCAGATGCCAGTCGGGAGCGGGACTGGTGTTGAACTCGAAGGCCGGGGCGGCGAAGGACTTGTCGCCCTGCGGGCCTCTGTCGTAGGTCGAGAACACGTAAGCCTCGGAATGCCGGTACTCGACCGGTTCCGGGTCGTCGGTCATGAACGGCGGCCCGGCGAGCGCCGCCGTGGTGCCGAGCGCCAGGCTCAGAGTTTGTGAACAAATGCGCGTCCTGCGCATTGCTTGCGTCGCCCGTCCGGTACACGCCCGGACGGGCTCCCGCGAATCAAGCCCTTGCGGGCTCGATTCGCGTCCGGCCATCCCTGGCCGGCCTGAGAGCTTGAAAAATTCACAAGCTCTCAGGCGGAGCAGCGAACGTGCGATCACGCGACACGCCTCCTGGGTCACGCTCATCGGGTTGTGGTTGCATCGCGGTCGTGGCGCTGCAACGCTATCGTCACTCTATAACGAAAGCCGATTATTTAGGGAGCCGCTCGTCGCCGCCCCGACCCGACAGCGAGGGAAATGAGGATGGAAACCCCCAAAGCCACCGGCCTCGGTTCCGCCGAAGCCCGCGAACGGCTCCCCCGTGTCGGGCCCGACGTGCTGTTCCGCGCCACCCCCGTGCGCTTCTGGGCGATCGCGCGCGAGGAAGTCACCCGAGCCCATGATCCTGTTGCTGCTGGTGGTGGGCGTCGCCTACAGCCTCTGGGGCGAGATTGCCGACGCCGTCACCATCTTCGCCGTCATCACCGTCCTGGTGCTGGCCGAGGTCTGGAACGGGTTTCGCGCCAAGCGGGCGAGCGCCGCGCTCGAGCGCATCGCCGCGCCCCGGGCGCGGGTGCGGCGCGACGGGTCGCTGGCCGAGGTGCAGACCGAAAGCCTGGTGCCGGATGATCTGCTGGTGCTCGCCACCGGCACGCGCATCGCGGCCGACGCCGCGGTGACGCTGAGCCGCGGGCTCGCCTGCGACGAGTCGGCGCTGAGCGGCGAGTCGTTTCCGGTCGAGAAAAAGCCCGGCGACAGCGTGTTCGCGGGCACGGTGGTGACCGGCGGCGAAGGCGAGGCGCTCGTGACCGCGACCGGCCAACAGACCCGGCTCGGTGGCATCGGCCGCGCGCTGGAGGCGGTGCGTCAGCCGCGCACGCCGCTGCAGCTCGCCATGCGCGCTTTGGCCGGCAAGCTGGTGTGGGTGGCGGGGTTCTTCGCGGTGCTGATTCCCGTGATCGGCATCCTGCGCGGCGAGGACTGGCGGCAGATGGTCCTCACGGGGCTGTCGCTGGCGTTCGCCACCATCCCCGAGGAACTGCCCATCATCATCACCATGGTGCTGGGGCTGGGTTCCTATGCGCTTTCGCGCGGCAATTTTCTGGTCAAACGCATCCGCGCCGCCGAGACGCCCGGGGGATGTGACCGTGATCGTCACCGACAAGACCGGCACCCTCACGCGCTCGGACACGCAGCCGGTGTTCGCGCCCGGGCTGTTCGGCAACCGCGTGATGAATTTCTGGGCGCTCGCCGCGGTGGCGTTCCTGCTGGCGGCGATGTACGTCCCGGGATTGCAGGAGCGCTTTCGGCTGAGAGCTTGTGAATTTTTCAAGCTCTCAGGCCGGCCAGGGATGGCCGGACGCGAATCGAGCCCGCCAGGGCTTGATTCGCGTGAGCACGTCCGGGCGTGTACCGGACGTGCGACGCAAGAAATGCGCAGGACGCGCATTTCTTCACAAACTCTGAGCCCGCTGCCGCTGTCGGAGTTGGTCGTGATCGCGGCGCTCGCGGTCGTCATCACGGGGCTGTCGGAAATCGCAAAACAGTGCCGATGGGGCGCCGCCAGGCACTGAATGGAGAATGACGGAATCACAGTTCGCGAGGCGCGGAGCTGTCGCCACCTTATGTCCGGTGCGGGTCATCGCCCCTCGATCAATTCCCCGAACAGCTCACGGAGCTTGGTTTTGGCGTCGGCCAGGGCGATGCGGCCCGTTTCGGTGATGTCGTAAAGCCGCCGTTCGCGTCGCCCGCTGCGCTCGTGGCGCGAGCTGAGATAACCCTTTTTTTCCAGGCCGTGCAGCATGGGATAGAGCGTGCCGGGACTCAGGTCGTAGCCGTGGCGGCGCAGCTCTTCGATGATGCCAAGGCCGAACACCGGCTCTTCGGCGGCGTGGTGCAGGATGTGCAGGCGGATGAGGCCGCCGTAGAGATCCTTGTCTGTCATGGTCTTTGAAGCTTCCCCCCCGATCCGCCCTGAGCCGCCGTCGTCGAACCGATCGACCCGGTTAGTGTGTCCCAGGCACGAGGCAAGCTGCCGCACCGGCAGCGCGAAACGCGCGCCGGCGGTCAGCGGATGCGGTGCCGACCGCGGCCGGCTGGTTGCGGTCACAATGCGCGCCACCGACCTGCCCATCATCCGCCTGCGTATGCTTCACCCACCAACCGCAACCTTGTCAGCATGACGCTTTCCATCATCGGCGCCGGCTTCGGTCGCACCGGCACGTTGTCGTTGAAACTTGCGCTCGAGCAGCTGGGCTTCGGCCCGTGCTACCACATGAACGACGTCTTCTCGCACCCCGGCCACGCGCAGCGCTGGCGCGACGCGTTCCGTGACGGCGACGCCGATTGGGACGACCTGCTGTGCGGCTTCGCGTCTGCCGTGGACTGGCCGCCGGCGCATTTCTGGCGGCAACTCGCGGTGCGCTATCCCGACGCCCGGGTGATTCTCACCGTGCGCGATCGCGACGCCTGGTACGACAGCATCGCCAGCACCATCTTCCCGGCGCAGCGCCGCCCGCTGCCGCCGCCGGACGATCCGCACTACGCGCAGCTCGTGATGCCGCGCGAGCTGATCCTGCACGGCACCTTCGGGCAGATCGAGGACAAGACGCACGTGCTGTCGATCTACGACGCGCACAACGCCGCCGTGCGGGCGGCGATCGAGCCCGCGCGGTTGCTGGAATACGACGTGAAGGACGGCTGGGCGCCGCTGTGCGCCTTCCTCGGCGTGCCGGTGCCCGACGGGCCTTTCCCGCGCAGCAACACGACGCAGGAATTCATCGACCGGCTGCGCAAGCCGGGCGTCTGAGGATCATCGGCCAAAAACAGCGGAGGCGGGCATGCGAGCGGCATTACTCGACGGATACGGCGGGGCGGAGCGGCTGCGCGTGGCCGAGGTGCCGGACGCGCCGCCGCCGCGGCGCGGGCAGGTGCGCGTGCGGGTGCACGCGGCGAGCCTGAACCCCATCGACTGGAAGGTCTGCGCGGGGTACTTCCGCCTGATCCCGGGCCAGCGCATGCCGATGATCCCGGGCAGCGACTGCTCGGGCGTGGTGGACGCGGTCGGCGACGGCGTCGCCGAGTTCAAGCCGGGCGATGCCGTGTTCGGGCTGATCAGCGGCGGGGTTGGGCACACGTTTGCGCAGCTGGTGACGGCGCCCGCCAAGCGCTTTGCCCACAAGCCCGCCAACGTGAGCCATCACGAGGCCGCGAGCGCCGCGCTGGTGGGCGTGACGGTGCTGGAGGCGCTCACCCGCGGCACGCGTCTTGCGGCGGGTCAGCGCGTTTTCGTGAGCGCGGGCGCCGGCGGTGTCGGCAGCTTCGCCGTGCAGTACGCGCGCTCGGTGGGCGCGCAGGTGCTGGCGAGCGCCGGGGCGGCCAATCTCGACTTCGTGCGCGGGCTCGGCGCCGAGACGGTATTCGACTACGCGACCACCGACTGCGCGGCGCAACTGAGCGATCTCGACGTTATCTTCGACGCCTGGGGCGACCTCGACGCGCGCCGGTATCTCACGTGCCTGAAGCCGGGCGGCGTGTTCCTCACCACCGGCAGCGGTGGGCGGTCGATGGAAGACCTCGCCACCCGCTACGGCAAGCGCTGGTGGCTGTTCGGCGGGCTCGCGGACGTGCTGCGCCTGCGCTGGCAGGCGCGCCGCGAGGGCAGGCAGGTGGCGATGGTGTTCGCGCAGCCGCGCGCGGAGCACCTGCAGCGCATCGCGCGGCTGCTCGAAAGCGGTGCCGTCAAGGCGCAGGTCGGGCAGGTCTATGCGCTCGACGACATCGCCCGCGCCTTTGCCGACGGCCAGACCGGCCACGCGCGCGGCAAGCGGGTGATCGACCTCGGCGCGTAGCCGCGGCGGCCGCGACGCAGCCGGCCCGGTGCCGGCGGGGTGCGCGCTTGCGAGCCTCTCGGCGCCGGTCGATGATGGCCGCGCGAGGGCACCCTGGAGGAGGCGACATGCGCGCCGAAGACAACATCACGCTCACCCGCACCGACCCCGGCACGCCGATGGGCGCGCTGTTCCGGCGCTACTGGCTGCCGGCGCTGGCGTCGGGCGAACTGCCGGAACCCGACGGCGCGCCGCTGCGCCTGCCGCTGCTCGGCGAGCGCCTGGTGGCATTTCGCGACAGCGCGGGCCACGTCGGCATCGTCGAGGAAGCCTGCCCGCACCGCCAGGCGTCGCTGTATTTCGGCCGCTGCGAGGACGGCGGCATCCGCTGCGCCTACCACGGCTGGCAGTTCGACCGGCACGGTCGCTGCCTCGACATCCCGTCCGAGCCGGCCGACAGCGGCTTTGCCGAACAGGTGCGCATCCGCGCCTATCCAACGCTGGAACGCGGCGGCGTGGTGTGGGTGTACATGGGCGACCCGGCCAAACAGCCGGCGCCGCCAGAGCTCGAATGGGCGCTGCTGCCGGACAGTCATCTGTTCGTCTCCCGCCGCCTGCAGGAGTGCAACTACCTGCAGGTGATGGAAGGCGGGCTCGATTCGAGCCATCAGTCCTGGCTGCACCGCTGGACGCTGCAGGACGATCCGGTGCTCGGCACCGGCGCCGGCGGGCGTTCGCGGATTGTGGAGATCATCGGCGCGGACCCAAACCCGCGCTACGAGGTGGCGCCCACCGACGCCGGCCTGCTGCTCGGCGCCCGCCGCCGGGCCGGGCCGGACGAGTACTACTGGCGCATTACGCAGTTCCTGCTGCCGTGCTTCAACCTGGTGGCGCCGACCGGGGATCTGAGCCTGAACGCGCAGGCCTGGGTGCCGGCGGACGACGAGAACTGCTGGTCGTGGGCGGTGAATTACCACGTCGACCGGCCGCTGACCGCACAAGAGCGGGACGCGATGGCGCGCGGCGCCGGCCTGCATGTGGAATTCGTGCCCGGCAGCCGGCAGGGCACCGGCCATCGCGGCAACGACTACGGCCGCGACCGGGCGCTGCAGGTGGCGCGCAAGAGCTTTTCCGGCGTGCCCGGCATCGCCATGCAGGACACCGCCGTGCAGGAGAGCCAGGGCCGCATCGCCGACCGCACCCGCGAGCGCCTGGTGTCGAGCGACAACGGCATCATCGCCGCGCGCCGCCTGCTGCTCGACGCTGCCCGCGCCAACCAGGCCGGCGGTGCCGTGCCGGGACTCGACCCGGCCTCGCACCGCTGCCGCGCGGCGTCGGTCATCGTGCCGCAGGAGCGGCTGGCGGATGTGCCGCGGGAGGCGCTGGCGCCAGTGGTTCCGGTGCCGTGCTGGCAGGTCGTGGGTTGAGGCCGGCGTGCGGCATACTCGGCGCTCGCCCACTTAACAGGCCGTTGAAAAAGGTTTTTCAACGGCCTGTTAAGGCAGTGGCTGGAAACTTCCCTCCCTGGAACTTTTCAGCTCGCCGTCGCGCGGTAAACGCCTGCGCGATGCTCACTGAATCAATGGCGTACGTGACGGGCGGAAGCGGTTTGCCGTCGTGGTGGTAGAGCGCGATGGCGCTTTGACATCCTCGCGAAGCTGCTCGAATAGCGCCTTTTGGTCGAAACCGTGGCAACCGCCACAGACGAGGTCGGGTCAGCTGCCGACAGCGCACTGGTCCTCGTCCGA
>NZ_JAQVGQ010000152.1 GCF_028696615.1 Immundisolibacter sp.
GCGACGCCCTTTCACGGCCATGATCTGATTCCCGGCGTGGGCGAGCTGGTGCCCGAGCGCGTGTTGCCGGCGCTGTCGGAATTCCTTGCGCGCCTGCTGCCCGAGCGGGCCGACGCCATTCGCGCCAAGGCGCAGGGCTTCATGGATCGCCAAAAGCTCGCCGCCTCACTGTTCCCGAAGCCCGTCACGCCGCGGCCGCCGACGTTTTGCACCGGCTGCCCGGAGCGGCCGGTGTTCAGCATGATGAAGATCAACGAGATGCTGACCGGCCAGAAGGACTGGCACGCCACCGATGTGGGCTGCTACGGCATGGCGGGTCTGGCGCCATTCCACATGGCGGACTCCAACATGGGCATGGGCGGCGGGCTGGCCGCCGCCACCGCGCTGTCGGCCATGTCCGAGCAGAAAAACGTCTCGGTGGTGGGCGACGGCACGCTGTGGCACTCGGCGCTGAACACCTGCGTAGTGAACGGGCTCTACAACAAGCAGGACGCCACCTATCTGGTGCTCGACAACAAGTGGACCGCCATGACCGGCGCCCACGAGAACCCCAACTCCGGCGCCCAGCTGACCGGCGAGAAAAGCGGCGGCGATTTCAACATCGAGCGCACGTTCCGCGCCTTGGGCGTCAAGCGCATCGAAAAAGCCAATCCGTATAACTTCCGTGATTTCCAGAAAAAGCTGAAGGCCATCCAGGCCGATCCCGAGCCGCAGCTGCGCGTGTTGATCTCGGAAGCCGAATGTCAGCTGCAGCGCCAGCGCACGGTGCGGCCGATGCGCGCCAAGGCGATCGCCGAAGGCAAGCGCGTGGAAATCGAGCGCCTGGGCGTCGACGAGGAAGTATGCGTCGGTGATCACTCCTGCATGCGCGTCAACGGCTGCCCGTCGCTGACGCTGGAGGACTCCCCAAACACGCTCAAGACCGCGCCGGTGGCGGCCATCGACACCACCTGCGTCGGCTGCGGCGTGTGCGGCGAGATCGCCCACGCCGCGCAGCTGTGCCCGTCGTTCCACAAGGTGACCGTGGTGCGCAACGCCAGCCGCTTCGAGCGCTTCATGCAGCGCCTCAGCGCGCGCCTGCTGCCGGCGCTGCGCGCCGCCTGATTCCGGAGTTATTCAATGCCTCGGCACGATCGCGCCACGCGCATCCTCATCGGTACCGTCGGCGGCCAGGGCGGTGGCGTGCTCAGCGACTGGCTGATCAAGGGCCTGCTGAACGCCGGCTGGCAGGCGCAGAGCATCGGCCTGCTCGGCCTGTCGCAGCGCGCCGGCTCGGTCATTTACTACGCCGAGGCGCGGCCGTTCGGCGACAAACCGCCGATCCTGTCAGCCTACGCCGTGCCTGGCGATGTGGATCTGCTGCTGGCGCAGGAATTTCTGGAGCTCGGCCGCCTGCTGCAGGGCGGCTTTGCGCACCCGGACTGCACCATCATTGCCAACACCTACCGCTACTACGGCACGCTCGAGAAAACCCCGGCCGAGGGCGGCATCTATCCGTCCGGCGTGATCCGCAAGGCGGCCGAGACGCTGTCCGGCGACAGCTACCTGTTCCATGCCCAGGAACTGGTGGCGCAGGCCGGTTTGTCGCTGCTGTCCAGTAACGCCATCCTGCTGGGCGCGGTGGCCGCCAGCAAGGTATTCGACCTGCCGGCCGAGCCGTTTCGGCGCGCTATCGAGGAAGCTGAGGTCAACGTCGCCGACAACCTCAAGGCTTTTGATCTTGGCTATTCGATGATGCGCGACGGCACCCTGCCGCGCGCGATGTTCAAGGAAAGCGAGGTGCTCGATTGGCAGCAGCTCGCCCAGCAGCGCGAGGACGCCCTGCCCCCGCGTCGTCGCGCCGAGTATCGCCAGTTGCTGGAGCAGGCGCGCGGCACCGCACCGGCGCTGTCGCGCATCTTCGCCGAGGCCTGCTACCGCCTGCTGGATTTCCAGGACGGCGCTTACGTACGCGACTACCTGGCACGGGTGCGCGACGTGCAGGCGGCCGAACAGGCCCGGTCCGGTGACGACGCGACCGCCGTGACGGCCGCTTATGCTCAGCACCTCGCCAACTGGATGGGCTACGAGGACGCCCCGCGTGTGGCGCAGCTCAAACTGCGGCCCGAGCGCTTCGCCAGGATGCGCAAGGAGCACAACGTGCGCGGCGAGGACCCGTTCTGGGTGGATGATTTCCTCGCCCCGGACCCGCCGCAGATTTACGGCATGCTGCCGGCGCCGCTGGGCCGCTGGGTGCGCGAACGCGGCCGGCGCTGGCGGCAGGATTTCGACCACATCGCCATGCCGATGCGCGTGCGCAGCAACCGGCCGTGGGGGTATTTCACCCTGTCGCTGGTGGCCGGCATGCGCCACCTGCGCCGCCACTCGCTGCGCCACCACGAAGAGCTCGCTCTGCTCAAGCGCTGGCACGACGCGGTGCTGCACTGGCTCGGGCGCGATGCGACGCTCGGCCGGCTGGCGGCGGATGCCGGGCGCGTGGTCAAGGGCTACGGGCGTGTCCGCGACCAGGCGCTGGCTGACCTGTGGACCTTCATTGACCAGGGCCTGCCGCTGCTCGAGCAGCTCGCCGCCGCGGGCGGCAACGCCGGCGCGGTGGGTGACGACGCGCTCAGGCTGCTGGCCAGCGAGGCCGGCAAGGGCGGCTCAGCGCTCAAGCTGCTGCGCGAACGGCTGGCCGCGGCGCTACCGGCGTCGGGCGTCGCCGCCTGACGATGGGCGACGCCGTCACGGTCACGCTGCGCCATGCCGGTGAAGCCGAAATCAGCTTCACCTGCACCACCGGCGACACAGTGCTGGCGGCGGCGCGGCGGGCCAACGTGATCCTGCACGTGGCCTGCGAGCAGGGCGGCTGCGGCGCCTGCCGGGCGCGCATCGTCGAAGGCGAGGTGCGCTATCCCCTACCCGCCTCGCTACGCTGGCTGGACGAGGGCGCGGGAAGTGAGTGTTACGCCTTGCTGTGCCGGGCGGTGCCGTCCGGCGACCTGATCGTCGACACGGCGCATCCCTGGAAGCGGGGTGACGCGGCGCCCCTGTCGCGCCTGATCGGCGGATAATCGAACTCCATCGACGGGCCGCAGAGCCCGCGCCCATAACCCCACGGAGGAGCCGACGATGGCCGTCAGCCGATTCTCGTACGCGAGCATGAACGTCATGGACGTGGAGGCCGCTGTGCGGCACTACGTGCACGTGGTGGGCCTGCGCGAAACCGACCGCGATGCCGAGGGCCGCGTTTACCTGCAGGCCGCCGACAACCAGGACCACCACTGCCTGATCCTGAATCCATCCCGATCGGCCGGTGTCGATCACCTGGGGTTCAAGGTCAACGACCCGGCCGACCTCGACGAAGCCGCCGTGGCGGTCACCGCCTACGGCTTGCCGGTGACGCGTGTGGCTGCCGGCAGTGTCAAAGGTCAGGGCGAGGGGGTGCGCTTTCCGCTGCCGTCCGGGCAGCACCTGCTGCTGTACTTCCACGCCGACAAGATCGGTTACGCCACTGGCATGGAAAACCCGAGCCCGGTGCCGCCACACGCCACCCCGGGCGGGCGGGTGACGCACCTGGATCACACGCTCATTTCGGCGCAGAACCCGCAGGATGACGTCAAATTCCTTACAGAAGTGCTTGATTTTTCTCTCACCGAAAAGGTCGTTGATCCCGCCGGCAACACCTTGGCGGCGTTCCTCACCTGTGGCCACACCATGCACGATCTGGCCATCGGCCCGGGACCGGACGGGCACTTCCACCACATGGCGTTCGGCATGGACAGCCGCACCGAGGTCATCCACGGCGTGGATTTGCTGAAGGAAAACGCCGTGCCGGCGCTGGAGTTCGGCATCACCCGTCATGGCATCTCGGGTGTCACGACGATCTATTTCCACGACCCGTCCGGCAACCGCAACGAGTTCTACAACGGCGCGTATCTGGCGCCTGGCGCGCCAGGCTGGGTGCCGCCCGTGGTGTGGCAAGCCGAGCACTTCCCTCGCGGGGCGTTTTATTACGAAAACGCCGTTCCGGAGACGTTTTTTGCCGAAGTCACCTGAACTCATACGGCCGACACGCTGAAAAACCTCAAAGAGGCGGGAGATTCATGGCTCTCAAACACGGCGGCATCATCCGCATCGCCTACGTACGCCTGGCGCTGCACGACTCGCGCCTGCGTCAGGCGCAGTTCTTCTATTGCGACACCCTGGGCCTGGTCGAAACCTACCGCCAGCCGGACCGCCTGTACCTGCGCTGCTGGCACGAGGCTTTCCCCTACTCGCTGGTGCTCGACGAGGGGCCGGACAATCGGTTGATCGAAATCGGTTTTCATGTGCGCGATAGCAACGATCTGAAGGCACTGGAAAACAACGTGTTGAAAACGGGTGTGAAGGTTATTAATCACCCGGCCGGTGCGCTTGCCGGCATGGGCGAGTCGATCACGTTCGACATCCCCGGCGGCCCGACGCTGCGCCTGTTCGCCGAACTGCCGCAGATCGGCTACATGACCGGCTTCGATTCGCCGGACTGGGTCACGCCGCGGGCACTGCGCGGCACCCCTGCCCCGTTCTTCCTGAACCACGCCGGCATCACGGTGCCGGACCCCAAGGCCGCGGTGGACTTCCTCACCCAGGCGCTGGGTTTCGTGGTTTCGGAGCGCATCGACAGCGACGACGGCCAGCGCTTGCTGTCGGCGCTGCTGTTTCGCATGCAAAAAGAGGCTGGCGGTCAGGAGCTGGCCATCTTTCCGGGGCCGGCCGGGCGTTTGCACCACATCGCGTTTACCAAGGAAGACCCGAACGACATCCTGATCGACGGGCAGTACCTGCGCGAGGCCGGCGTCAACATCGACATCTACGGCCCGACGCGCCAGTCGTACGGCAAGACCTTCTCGCTGCACTTCCACGACCCGTTCGGGGTGCGCCTGGAACTGTGCGCCGGCGGGCGCATCACCGAAGTGCACCCCGAATTCGAACCGGTGCGCTGGACCGAATCACAGCTCGGCAAGGCCTTGTCGTATTACGACCGTGACCTGCAGACCGCCTTCCTGCAGCCGTCGCTGTAATGGCCTATCGCCGGCGGCCCGCACCGTCGGCGAATGGGTAGAATGCGGCCCGCCATGCAAGCCGATCTCACCCACCTTGTCAGCCGCGCCGAGCAGTTGCTCGGACGCATCGAATCCCTCCTCCCCCCCGCGCCGCCGGCCATCGACTGGGCGCAGACCCTGGCAGCCCGTTGGCAAGCGCTGCCCGGCGGGCGGGGTGCGCTCGGCGCCATCGAGCACCCGCAGGCACTGCGTCTGGACGACCTGCTCGGCATCGACCGCGCCAAGAGCGCGCTCGATCGCAATACCCGCCAGTTCCTGGCCGGCGCCCCGGCCAACGATGCCCTGCTGTGGGGCAGCCGTGGTACCGGCAAGTCCTCGCTGGTCAAGGCACTGCTGACCGAGTATGCCGGTGTCGGCTTGCGCCTGATCGAAGTGGACAAGGATCACCTGACCGACCTGTCGCAGATCGCCGTTGCCACCGCCGGCCTGCCGTATCGTTTTGTCGTGTTCTGCGACGACCTGTCGTTTGGCAGCGACGAGCCTGCCTACAAGGCGCTCAAGGTGGCGCTCGACGGTTCGGTCAGTGGCGGGCGGGCACATCTGCTGATCTACGCCACCTCGAACCGCCGCCACCTGCTGCCGGAATACCAAGAGGAAAACGCCCTGACGCGTCACGTGGGCGAGGAAATCCACTTCGCGGAGGCCGTCGAGGAGAAAATCGCCCTGTCCGAGCGTTTCGGGCTGTGGCTGTCGTTCCACGCCTTCGATCAGGACCATTACCTCGACATCGTGCGCCACTGGCTTGCACAGCTCGGCTGCCGGGGGGCGCTGGAGGACTGGCGCGAGCAGGCGCTGCGCTGGGCGCTGACGCGCGGCAGCCGCAGCGGGCGCACGGCGTTTCAGTTCGCGCGCGATTATGCCGGCCGGCTGGCGCTGGGGGATGGCGCGTGATCGCGGGCCTGCGCTTTACCAAGATGCACGGCCTCGGCAACGACTTCGTGGTCATCGACGGCGTGCGTCAGCAGGTGCAGCTGAGTGCCGATGACGTGCGCCGCCTGGCTGACCGCCACTTCGGTGTCGGCTGCGATCAGGTGCTGCTGCTGGAGCCGCCGCGCCGGCCGGCTGCCGATTTCACCTACCGCATCTTCAACGCCGACGGTGGCGAGGTCGAACACTGCGGCAATGGCGCGCGCTGCGCGGCGCGCTTCGTGCTGGCACAGGGCCTGAGCGACAGGACCACGCTCACCTTCGACACGCTGGGTGGCCTGGTGCGTCCGCGCCTGCTGGACGACGGTCGGGTGGAGGTCGACATGGGTGTGCCCACCTTCGAGCCGGCGCGCATTCCGTTCGAGGCGCCTGCCGAAGCCCTCGACTACCCGCTCGAGGTCGACGGCGAGATCGTCACCGTGGCGGCGCTCGCCATCGGCAACCCGCACGCGGTGCTGCGCGTGCCGGACGTGGACCGCGCGCCGGTGGCCACGCTCGGCCCGTGCATCGAGCGCCATGCGCGCTTTCCGCGCCGCGTCAACGTCGGCTTTCTGCAGGTCATCGATCGGCACCAGGGCCGCCTGCGCGTGTATGAGCGCGGCGCCGGTGAGACGCTGGCCTGTGGTTCCGGCGCCTGCGCAGCGTTCGTCGCCGCCGTGCGCTGGGGCCTGCTCGATTCGCCGGCCCGGCTGCACCTGCCAGGCGGC
>NZ_JAQVGQ010000153.1 GCF_028696615.1 Immundisolibacter sp.
GCAACGCGCTGCAAGCCGGACCGCTGGTGTTCGAGCCGATGCACGCACCGACCCTGCGCGAGACACACAACCGCTTCGAGCTCTACACCTGGGGCGATGCCCGCTGCTGCCTGCCGGCTGGCGCCACGGCGGCAACCCTGCGCGGCCACCATCCCGAGCTTGCTGCGGGTGAGGTGCTGATCTTCCAGGAAATCTGCGGCCCGCTGACCGGTCTGCCCGAGGATGCCGACCCCGCCCGCCGCCACGCGGTACGCCTGACGGCGGTGCTGGCGTTCGCGGGTAGCGACCCGCTCACCGATCCGCTCGACGGCAGCGAGATCACCGAGATCCGCTGGCACGCCGACGACGCGCTACCCTTCTCGCTCTGCCTTTCCAGCGAAACTGACGCCGCCCACGGCAGCCGGCAGATCGACGGCGTCAGCATCGCGCTCGGCAACAACCTGCTGGTCGACCACGGCCGCAGCGTCGTCGGCGAACAACTGGGCCGCGTGCCGGCGCCAGGGCTGCACTATCCGCCGCGCCCGGGCGATGCCTGCCAGCGCATCGAACCCGAACCCCTGCCACCGCGCTTCCGCCCGCAGCTAGCGGAGGGGCCGGTGACGCACCAGGGCACGGTGCTGCGCGTCGTGCCACATGACGGCGGCAGCCGCCACGAGCGCGTTACGTTCAACCCCGATGCGCCCGCTGCCGCGGCCCTGGGCTGGCGGGCGGCCGCTGCCCTGCCTGCGATCGAACTCGCTGACGACAGCGGTCGGCCGTGGACCGCAAGGCGCGATCTGCTGGCCAGCCGCGCGTCCGATACTCATTTCGTACTCGAGACCGAGGACGATGGCAGCGCCCGCCTGCGTTTCGGCGACGACGTCCACGGCCGCCGGCCCGACAGCGGCATGGCCTTCACCGCACGCTATCGCATCGGCAACGGCCCGCAGGGCAACGTCGGCGCCGACAGCATCGCCCACGCAGTGACCAGTGAGGGTCGCATCCAGTCGGTCACCAACCCCCTGCCCGCGCGCGGCGGCCTCGCACCGGAGACCGCCGCTGCGCTGCGCCGCGGCGCGCCGCAGGCCTTCCGCACCCAGCAGCGTGCCGTCACCCCGGCCGACTATGCGGAAGTCACCGAACGCCTCGACGATGTGCAGCGCGCCACGGCCACGCTGCGCTGGACCGGCAGCTGGCATACGGTGTTCATTGCCGTCGATCGCCGCGCTGGCCGCGCGGTCGATGCCGGCTTCGCCGCCGACGTGCGCGCCCACCTCGAGCGCTTCCGCATGGCGGGCCACGACCTGCGCATCGACGAGCCGATTCCCGTGTCGCTCGAACTCGACCTGCTCGTCTGCGTGAATCGCGCGCACTTCCGCAGCGACGTGCGGCGCGGCCTGCTGCAGGCGCTCGGTAGCCGCAACCTGCCCGATGGCCGCCGTGGCCTCTTCCATCCGGACAACTTCAGCTTCGGGCAGACCGTCTTCCTCGGCCCGATCCAGGCCGCCGCACGCAGCGTGGCGGGCGTGGATTCGGTGCAGGTCACGCGCTTCCAGCGTCAGGGCCAGGCCGACCCGCGGCCGCTCGCCGACGGCTTCATGGCGCTGGGCCGGCTCGAGATCGCACGGCTGGCCAACGACCCCAACTTCCCGGAGCACGGCGTGCTGCGGCTCGACCTGCACGGAGGCAAATGATGAGCACCGACCGCTCCCGTCTGCCCGGCTGTGACTGCTGCAGCGGCACGGGCAGCGACACGCCGCAACGCATCGCGAACCCGCCGGGCCAGCCGAGCATCAGTTACCGCGCCGGGCGCCACGGCGACTTCCTCGCCTCGATCCAGGCCCGGCTGTCGAGCGCCGACTACCCGGCGCTGGCCGGCCTCGGCACACGCGAGTCGAGCGACTTCACGCTCGCGCTGGCCGATGCGCTGGCGAGCTCGCTCGACGTGCTGTCGTTCTACACCGAGCGCATCGCCCAGGAGCACTACCTGCGCACCGCCACCGAGCGCCTGTCGGTGGGCGAACTGGCGCGACTCATCGGCTACCGCCTCGCGCCCGGCGTCGCCGCCGGCACGCATCTCGCCTTCACCCTGCAGGACACGCCGGGTGCGGCCCCCACACCCACAACGACCACCACGATTCCGGCCGGCACCCGGGTGCAGAGCGTGCCCGGCCAGGGCGAGACTGCGCAGACCTTCGAGACCATCGCCGAGATCAGCGCCCGCGCAGCGTGGAACGCGATGCCCGCGCGCACCACCGAGGCATGGCAACCGCGGCGCGGCGATACCGAATTGTGGCTCGAAGGCGTCGCCAGCGGGCTGTCGCCGGGCGACGCGATCCTCATCGTCGGCCTGGAGCGCCAGCGCGACCCGGGCAGCGAGCGCTGGGACGTGCGCGTCCTGTCGACGGTCGAGCCCGACATTGCCGGCGGCCGCACCCGCCTGCAGTGGACGCATCCGCTCGGCAGCGCCTTCCCGGCGATGACCCCGGCCAGCCTCGGCGCGGAAGTCCATGCACTGCGCCAGCGCACCGCGCTCTTCGGCCACAACGCGCCCGACGCCAACCTGTTCGGCAATGCCGACTCCAACATCGCGCAGTTGATCGACACCAGCAGCGCGCACTGGAACTGGAAGAACTTCGCGCTCGACCCGGCCGCCCTCGACCTCGACACCGACAACCCGAAAATCGTCGGCGGCAGCTGGATCGCGCTGGTTTCGAACGAGGTGGGACGCGGCAGCGCGGACCTGCCGGGCTACACCGAGCTCTACCGCGTCCGTGCGGTCGCGCATCGCAGCCGCAACGCCTTCGGCATCTCGGGCAAGGTGACCCGCATCACCCCGGACACCACCGAGAATCTGACCGCCAGCCGCTTCCCGCTGCGCCGTACGCTGGTGCTGGCACAGAGCGAGTGCCTCGCGACCCACGCCCGTCCGCTGCGCCATCCGGTGCAGGACGAGCTGCTCACCCTGGGCGTGCGCGCCGAGGGATTGCAGCCTGGCCAGGCCATCGCGGTATCGGGCACGCATCAGCGCATCGCCATCGCCGCTGGCGCCACCAGGCTGGTGCTGGCGACCGACGACGGCGCGACCATGCCGCTAGCCGGTGGCGACGAACTGTTCATGCTGGCACCCGCGGCACGCCTCATCGGTGGCAATGCCGTCGCACTCGATGGCGAGACCTTCGTCGCCCAACTGGGACGTGCCGGCACACGCCTGCGTGTGCGCCTGCTCGACCGCGACGGTCGCGCGGGGACGCTGGAAGCCAACGCCAGCGAACTGGCGCTTGCGCCCGCACGCAAGGACGACCCACGCGTGGCCGAGATCGCGTGGATCGCGAACACCGCCACCGCGGTCACGCACGGCCGCGACGACACCACGCTGACGCTGGCGGCACCGCTGAAGCACGTCTTCGCGCGCGCCTCGCTGCGCGTCAACGCCAACGTCGCCCCCGCCACGCACGGCGAAACCGTCGAGGCCCTCCTCGGCGACGGCGACGCGGGCCGCCCCAACCTGCGCTTCCGCCTGGCGCAGGCCCCGCTGACCTACGTCAGCGCCAGCACGCCGAGCGGACGGCGGTCGACGCTGGCCCTGCGGGTCGACGACGTCCTGTGGACCGAACGTGCCAGTCTCTACGCCGCGCCGGCGGGCGCCCGCGCCTTCGAGACCAGGGAAGACGGCGAAGGGCATACGCACATCCAGTTCGGCGATGGCATCGAGGGCGCGCGCCTGCCGAGCGGCACGGCCAATGTGCGCGTGCGCTACCGCAAGGGCATCGGCGCTGGCGGCAACGTCGGCGCGGGCACGCTCACCACGCTGCTGAGCCGCCCGCTGGGCGTCGGCGAAGCCAGCAACCCGGAAGCGGCCAGCGGTGGCGAGGACCCGGAGACGATCGAACACGCGCGTAACAGCGCACCCCTGACGGTACTGACGCTCGATCGCGCGGTGTCGATCACCGACTACGCCAACTTCGCCCGCGCCTTCGCCGGCATCGACAAGGCGCATGCGCTGTGGATTCCTGCAGGTCCGGCGCGCGGCGTCTTCGTGACGATTGCCGGCATCGGCGGCGCGCGGGTCGAGGCCACCAGCGACACCTACCGTCACCTCTTCGACGCGCTGCGCACCTGGGGCGATCCGCTCGTCCCGCTTCGCCTCGAGAACTTCATCGACGCCCGCTTCCGGTGCCGCGTGCGGGTGCGCGCCCTCGGCGGCTTCGAACCCGCGGCGGTGGTGGCCGCAGTGCGCGTTGCCCTTCTGGCGCGCTTCGCCTTCGCCGCGCGCGCCTTCGGGCAGACGGTGTCGCTCGACGAGATCGCTGCCACGGCACAAGGCGTGCGCGGCGTCGAAGCGGCCCACGTGGCGCGGCTCTACCGCAGCGGCCAGCCGCCCGCCCAACACCCGCGCCTGTTCGCCGCGCTGCCCCAGCCCTCGCTGACGGCGGTGCCGGCACCGGCCGAACTGCTCACGCTGGCAACGAACGGCCTCGAGGTGGAGGTGCTGCCATGAACTTCGACACCCGCAGCCTGTTCGAACTGCTCCCCGCGATCCATCGCATCCGCGACGCCGAACTGGCGCAGCAGATGGGCAACAGCCTGCTGACCGTGGCCGAACGCACGGAACGCAATGCGCTGGCCGAACTCGCCGCGCCCAGCGCGGACGAGCGGCAGCGCCTCGCCGCCCTGAACGAAAAGGCCGCCCGCGGGCCGCTCGAATCGCTGATCGCCGTGTTCGCGGAGCAGATCGGCGCGATGGACGAGAACCTCGCCCAGCTCTACGACGACCTGTTCATCGAGACCTGTGCCGACTGGGTCGTGCCCTACATCGGCGACCTGATCGGCTACGAAAGCCTGCACAGCGTGGCGCCGAAAGTGGCCAGCCCGCGCGCCGAGGTGGCGCACACGATCGCATTGCGCCGGCGCAAGGGCACGGCGCTGGTCCTCGAGCAGCTCGCGCGCGACGTCACCGGCTGGGACGCGCGCGCGGTCGAGTACTTCCAGCGCCTCGCCGCCACCCAGTACATGAACCACCCGCGCCCGCACGCGCTGCAGTCGCCGGACCTGCGCCGCGGGCGCGCCCTGGAGTGGCTCGGCACGCCCTTCGACACCAGCATGCGCACGGTCGAGGTGCGCCGCATCGAGCAAGGCGGTGGACGCTACAACATCCCCAATGTCGGCCTGCACCTGTGGCGCATCCAGGCCTTCCCGCACAGCGCCAGCCCCGCGGCCCGTGCGGGCGTGCGCTGCTACCGCGCCAGCCCGCTGAACCACGACCTGCCGCTCTACAACCGCCCCCTGGCCGAGGATGACATCAGCCATCTCGCCGGTCCGGACAACGTGCCGTGGCCCCTGTCGCGCCGTCGCCTAGCGGCCGAACTCGGTCGCCACTACGGCAGCCGCCCCGGCGCCGGCGAAGCGGTCGACAACCGGGCACCGGCGCTGCAGCTGTGGGTGGACGGGACCGCCATCGAGCGCGACCGCATCCGCATCTGCAACCTGAGCGACGATGGCGCTGGCTGGGCCCACACGCCACCGCCCGACGGCGTGTATTCGATCGATCCGCAACTCGGCCGCATCGCCCTGCCCGGCGATGCCCCCGACCCTACCGACGTCCGCCTCGACTGGCGCGAAGGCTTCAGCGCCGAACTCGGAGGCGGCGAGTACGAGCGCGGCGACAGCCTGCCGATACCGCCGGGCGGCGTTCCCGTCGCCCACGTGCCGGCCGAGCACGCCACGCTGGCCGCGGCGCTGGCGGAGATCGATGGCAACGGGGTGGTCGAGATCGCCGACAACCGCCGCTACGCCGAGACACTGGCGATCGACGTGGCAGCCAACGGCAGCATCGAGATCCGCGCCGCCAATGGCTTCCGCCCGGTGCTGGTGGTGGGCGGGCTGTCGATCCGCGGCGGAAACAATGCCGCCTGCACCCTCAACGGTCTGCTCGTCACCGGCGCGCCGCTGGTGGTGCCGGACGCGGGCGGCAATGCGCTTGCACGGCTCACGCTGCTGCACTGCACGCTGGTTCCGGGCATCGCCCTGGCGCCGGATGCCACGCCCCTGCAACCCGACACCGCCAGCCTGCGCCTGGAACCCGCCGGGCTCGAGACGACCCTCGTCCGCAGCATCGTCGGCGGCATCCGTGCCCATCCACGCGCACGCTTCACCGCCAGCGACAGCGTGATCGATGCCACCGCACGCGCGCGCATCGCCTTCGCCGGGCTGGACGACGCCTCACCCGGCGCCGAACTCTCGCTCGCCGCCTGCAGCGTGATCGGCAAGCTCCACACCGCCGCGGTCGGCCTCATCGCCAACAGCATCCTTTTCGCGGCGCGTGGCAGCGGGGACAGCTGGCCTGCGCCAGTGCGGGCCGCGCGCAAGCAGGCCGGCTGCATCCGCTTCAGCTGGCTGCCACTGGACGCCATCGTGCCGCAACGCTACCGCTGCCAGCCGGCCTCGGCGGCCGACCAGCGCATCTCGCCGCAGTTCGTGTCGCGTCGCTATGGCACGCCGGCCTACGCCCAGCTTGCCGTCCGTACCCCGGCCGAGATCCGCCGCGGTGCGGACGACGAGGGCGAGATGGGGGCGCTGCACCACCTGTACGCCGCGCAGCGCGAGACCAACCTGCGCATCCGGCTGGCCGAATACCTGCGGGTCGGGCTGTGCGCCG
>NZ_JAQVGQ010000154.1 GCF_028696615.1 Immundisolibacter sp.
TAGGCGACGCGGACCTGCTCCTGGGTCTGGAAATCCGCCTTGTGGGCGTCGTAATAGGCTTGGATGGCGGCCTCGTCCGGCGGGTTCGTCGGGGCGAATCGCTGCCAGTCGAGCGTCGTCAGGCGCAAGTCGCGCCGTTCGAACCACAGCGCCGCCAGCCCGTCGAGTTCGGCGTTCGACAGGAAGGCCGTTTCCGCAGGCCCGGCCTGCAGCTGTTGCAGCACCAGCGAGTCGCGCAGATCGGCTTCGAAGGCGGCCGGGGTCAGACCCTGCCGGCGCAGTTGTGACTCGTACAACGCGCGATCGAAGCCCTTGTCGCCAGCGAACGCCGGCACGCCGTGAATCACCGCCGCCACGGTGCTGTCGGGTATTTGCAGCCGCCGCTGGCGGGCATCCTCCAGCAGCAGCTGGCGGTTGATCAGGCGTTCGAGTACGGCTCGCCGCGCGGCCGGGTTGTCGAGCAGTTCGGGCGAGTAGGCCTTGCCCATGGTTTGGCGCAGGCGCTGCGCCTCCTCGCGCACTGCCTGCTGCAGAGCATCGACGCTGATGCTGGCATCGCCGACCCGGGCCACGATGTGCCGGCCGTGCGGCTGAATGTACGAATTGATGCCCCACAGGGCGAATGGCACCACCAGCAGCACCAGGATAGTGCTGACCAGCCAGCGCGGGGCCTTGTCGCGGATGTGTTCCAGCATGGAATGGCTTTTCAGGTTGCAGAAAACACAAAGGGTGGAGCCGGCTTTGACCGACCCCACCCTTCACGGCTGGTACATGGCATTACGCCAAAGTGGCGGAGCGGACGGGACTTGAACCCGCGACCCCCGGCGTGACAGGCCGGTATTCTAACCAGCTGAACTACCGCTCCAAATGCAATCGGTGGGTGCTGAGAGGATCGAACTCCCGACATCCGCCGTGTAAAGGCGACGCTCTACCAGCTGAGCTAAGCACCCCTGCAAGGCGAGCTATTTTATGCCATCTTTGAGCGCTTTGCCAGGCTTGAATTTGGCCGTCTTGCTGGCCTTGATCTTGATCTCCTCGCCGGTGCGCGGATTGCGGCCGGTGCGGGCACCGCGCTTGCTGACCGAGAAGGTACCGAAGCCGACGATGGTCACCGTGTCGCCTTTTTTCAGGGCGGCGATGATGGTGTCGATGGCGCAGTCCACGGCGCGGCCGGCGGCCGCCTTGGAAATGTCGGCGCCCTCGGCGATCGCGTCGATCAGATCGGATTTGTTCACGTGAGTCCCCCCTGGGTCGTTGGTTGATTTGCGCTGGGTTTCGCCCACCCACCCTAGTGGGCAACAAACCCGCGTCGGACATGGGCCGGCGAGTTATACCAATCGAAAAAAACGCGTGTCAACAAAGCATTTTTTGCTCGTCAGTGGGCGATATAGCTTTCTGTGCCGGTCGTTGCCGAGTCGGCTGCACCGCCCGTCAGGTTCATTGCTCCCGGCAAGGCCGTCAGCGCCTGCTCGAACACCTGGTCGATCCATTGCACCGGCCGGATCTGCAATTGCGCCTTCACGTCCGCCGGTACATCGGCAAGGTCTTTTTCGTTGTCTTTCGGAATCAGCACCTTGGCGATGCCGCCGCGCAGGGCGGCCAGCAGTTTTTCTTTGAGACCACCGATCGGCAATACCTCGCCGCGCAGGGTGATTTCGCCGGTCATGGCCACATCCGCGCGCACCGGGATGCCGGTCAGCGCCGAGGTCAGGGCGGTGACCATGGCGATGCCGGCGCTGGGCCCATCCTTGGGGATGGCGCCTTCCGGCACATGCAGGTGGAAGTCCGAATTCTGGAACCGCTCCGCGGCGATGCCGAGCCCTTCGGCGCGGCTGCGCACCACGGTCAGCGCCGCCTTGACCGATTCCTGCATCACCTCGCCGAGCTGGCCGGTCAGCGTGAGGGCGCCCTTGCCGGGCACCACCGCGGCCTCGACCGTGAGCAGTTCGCCGCCGACTTCGGTCCAGGCCAGGCCCGTCACCTGGCCGACGCGGTTTTCGGTGTCGGCCAGGCCGTGGCGGTAAGGCGGCACGCCGAGGAAGTCCGACAGGTTCTTGTCGGTGATCGTCAGCGTTTCCTTGCGCGCTTTCTGAACCGCCTGCAACACGGCCTTGCGGCAGACCTTGTTGATCTCGCGCTCCAGGCTGCGCACGCCGGCCTCACGGGTATACAGCCGGATGATGGCGCGCAGCGCCTCGTCGGTGAAGGCGATTTCCGAGTCCTTGAGCCCGTTGTCGGCCAGCGCCTTGGGCACCAGGTAACGCCTGGCGATGTTCAGCTTCTCGTCTTCGGTATAGCCGGGCAGCCGGATCACTTCCATGCGGTCGAGCAGGGGGGCCGGGATGTTGAGCGTGTTGGCAGTGGCCACGAACAGCACGTCCGACAGGTCGAAGTCGACCTCCAGGTAGTGATCGTTGAAGGCGCTGTTCTGTTCGGGGTCGAGCACCTCGAGCAGCGCCGAGGCGGGATCGCCGCGAAAATCCATGGCCATCTTGTCGACTTCGTCGAGCATGAACACCGGATTGCGCGTGCCGACCTTGGCGAGGTTCTGCAGCACCTTGCCCGGTAGCGAGCCGATGTAGGTGCGCCGGTGGCCGCGGATCTCGGCCTCGTCGCGCACGCCGCCGAGCGACATGCGGGCGAACTTGCGCCCGGTGGCGTGCGCGATCGAACGCCCGAGCGAGGTTTTGCCGACGCCCGGCGGGCCGACCAGGCACAGGATCGGGCCTTTCAGCTTGCGCACACGCTGCTGCACGGCCAGGTACTCGAGGATGCGTTCTTTGACTTTTTCCAGGCCGTAGTGGTCGCGGTCCAGCACCTCCTTCGCCAGCGTCAGGTCGCTGCGTACCCGGCTGCGGGTACGCCACGGCAGCTGGGCGATCCAGTCGAGGTAGTTGCGCACCACGGTCGCTTCGGCGGCCATCGGCGACATCATGCGCAGCTTGGCGAGCTCGCTGCGTGCCTTGGCCAGCACCGCCTTGGGCGGATGCGCCGCCTCGATGCGCCGCTCGAGCTCGTCGAGGTCGCTGCCGCCACCTTCTTCGAGCTCACCGAGCTCTTTCTGGATGGCGCGCATCTGCTCGTTCAGGTAGTACTCGCGTTGGCTTTTCTCCATCTGCCGCTTGACGCGGCCGCGCATGCGCTTTTCCACCTGCAGCAGGTCGAGCTCGGTTTCGAGCAGCTGCAGCAGGTGTTCGAGGCGCGGCACCACGTCCACGATTTCGAGCAGCTCCTGCTTTTTTGGCAGGCGTATGGGCAGTTGCGCGGCGATGGTGTCGGCCAGGCGCGAGGAATCATTGATCTCGGCCAGCGCGGTCAGGGCTTCGGGCGGGATTTTCTTGCTGCCGCGCACGTATTGCTCGAACTGTTCGAGCACGCTGCGCTGCAGGACCAGGTCTTCGCGCGGATCGGCCGGCGCCGCCTGCGGCACGGTCAGCCGGGCGAGGTAGCCACCATCCTGCTGTTGCCATTCGGTCACATGGGCACGATCGACACCCTCCACCAGCACTTTGACCGTGCCGTCCGGCAGTTTGAGCATCTGCAGCACGTGCGCCACCGTGCCGGTGGTGTAGATGTCGTCCGGCTTGGGGTCGTCGAGGCCGGCGTCTTTCTGCGCGGCCAGGAAGATGCGCTTGTCGTAGGCGTCGCTCAGTTCGAGCGCGGCGATGGATTTCTCGCGTCCCACGAACAGCGGGATCACCATGTGCGGGAACACCACCACATCGCGCAGTGGCAGCACGGGCAGCAGCAGGGATTCGGGGGCGGCGTCGCGCTCGCGACGCTCGTGCTTCGTACGGTCGGTCACCCGGGGTAAGCCTCGGCAATGGGGGACGGCGGCACAGCGGCCGCCACGAACACAACATGAAGGCGGCGCCGGCCGAACACAAGCCCGGCCGGGCGGGGCATCCGGCGCGCGCGGCCGGGCTCAGTCGCCGGCCGCGCTTTGCTGCAGCGGGGCGTCTTCGTAGATCAGCAGCGGTTTGCCGTCGGCGCTGAACAGGTTGTCGTCGAAAACGACTTTCTTGAGGTTCCGCATCGACGGCAGCTCGAACATGATGTCGAGCAGCGCGTGTTCGAGGATCGAGCGCAGGCCGCGGGCGCCGGTCTTGCGCTCCATGGCCCGCTCGGCGATGGCGTCCAGCGCCTGCGGGCGGAACTCGAGCTCGACCCCTTCCATCTTGAACAGCTTCTGATACTGCTTGACCAGCGCGTTCTTGGGTTCGGTCAGGATGCGGATCAGCGACTCGCGGTTCAGCTCGTTGAGCGTGGCCACCACCGGCAGGCGGCCGACGAACTCCGGGATGAGGCCGAACTTGATCAGGTCGTGCGGCTCCACCTGCGCCAGCAGCCGGCTGGTGTCCTTTTCTTCGGCGCCGCCCTTGATGTCGGCCGAGAAACCGATGCCGCCCTTCTCCATGCGCTGCTGGACGATTTTTTCCAGGCCGTTGAAGGCGCCACCACAGATGAACAGGATGTTGCGCGTGTCGACCTGCAGGAACTCCTGCTGCGGGTGTTTGCGCCCGCCCTGCGGCGGCACCGACGCAATGGTGCCCTCGATCAGCTTCAACAGCGCCTGCTGTACGCCCTCGCCGGACACGTCGCGGGTAATGGACGGATTGTCGGATTTGCGCGAAATCTTGTCGATTTCGTCGATGTAGACGATGCCGGTCTGCGCCCGCTCGGCGTCGTAGTCACATTTCTGCAGCAGCTTCTGGATGATGTTCTCGACATCTTCGCCCACGTAGCCGGCTTCGGTCAGCGTGGTCGCATCGGCGATGGTGAACGGCACGTTCAGGATGCGCGCCAGCGTCTCGGCCAGCAGCGTCTTGCCCGAGCCGGTCGGCCCCACCAGCAGGATGTTGCTCTTGCTGAGCTCGACATCGTCCTTGTGCTGCCCGGCCTCCAGGCGCTTGTAATGGTTGTACACCGCCACCGACAGGATCCTTTTGGCCTGGTCCTGGCCGATGACGTAGTCATCCAGGTGCGCGCACAGCTCGCGCGGCGTCGGCAGGCGCTTGCGGCGCTCGTCGACCGCCTTGTCGCCGACCTCGTCGCGGATGATGTCGTTGCAGAGCTCTACGCATTCGTCACAGACGAACACGGACGGGCCGGCGATGAGCTTGCGCACCTCATGCTGGCTCTTACCGCAGAACGAGCAGTAGAGGAGCTTTTCACCGTCGCCGCTGCGTTTGTCGTCGCTCATAACCTCACCCTGCAAACCACTGTTTCGGCGCCGGACGGCGCCCGTTGATGCGGCACCGCCCAGCCGGCTGCCACACCGGGCCAGCCAATCCTTAGGACAACCACTGAAAAATTCCGTTCCTGGAATTTTTTTCAGCTCGCTGCGGGGCGGCGAATGTCCGCGCCGCAGTTTTTGGACCAATTAGACCAAGGGGTGTAGCCCCTGGTTTGCGCCGGGCATCCCGCCCCGGCAGCCGACATACCAAAGCGACCAGCCCGCGACCATTACGAGCCGCCAGCGAATTTATACCGCCGGGCCGGCGGCGCAAAACACCCCGGGTTGTCGCCGCAGCCGTCACGTGCGCCGGTCGATGACTTTGTCGATCAGGTTGTACTCCAGCGCCTCCGGGGCCGACAGGAAGTTGTCGCGGTCGGTGTCCTGGCGGATCTGCTCGACGCTGCGCCCGGTGTGCCTGGACAAAATATCGTTCAGCAGATCCCGAATCTTGAGCATCTCGCGGGCATGGATCTCGATGTCCGAGGCCTGGCCGCGGAAGCCGCCCAGCGGCTGGTGGATCATCACCCGCGAATTGGGCAGTGCAAACCGCTTGCCGGGCGCGCCGGCGGCCAGCAGCACCGCGCCCATGCTGGCCGCCTGGCCGATGCACAGCGTCGACACCGCCGGTTTGATGAACTGCATGGTGTCGTAGATGGCCAGGCCCGCCGTCACCGAGCCGCCCGGCGAGTTGATGTAGAAGTGAATGTCCTTGTCCGGGTTTTCGGATTCCAGGTACAGCAGCTGCGCCACCACCAGGTTGGCCACGTGGTCTTCCACCGGACCGACCAGGAACACCACGCGCTCCTTGAGCAGGCGCGAGAAGATGTCGTAGGCGCGTTCGCCGCGGGCGGTCTGCTCCACCACCATCGGGATCAGGCCCTGGGCAACCGGGCTCGGCAGGCTGTGCATGGGATCGGTCATGGCGCGGTGGGACTCCGTTGGGGGCTTGTAGAGTTCAGGCGGCGATGGCGTCGTCGAAGCTCAGGGTTTCCTCGATCACCTGCACCTTGGACAGCACCCAATCGACGAGTTGATCTTCAAGGGCCATGTTTTCGACGTCTTGCAACCGCTCCGGCTGGCTGTAGTACCAGTTCACGAACATCTCGGTATCAGCCCCGAAGCCGGCCGCCATGCGCTCGATCTCGGCACGCACGCGCTGCGGGTCGGCCTTGATGCCTTCCCGCCGCGTGATCTCAGCAAGCAGCAGGCCAAGTTTCACGCGCCGGGCGGCTTCCGCCTCGAACGGGGCAAGATCGCCGTGGGCATCGACGGCCGGGTTGCGCTCCTGCGCCTGGTGGGCGAGGTTGTGGGCCTCTTGGTGCACGAGCCCATGCGGCAGGTCGAACTGGTGCTGGTCCAGCAGCAGCTGCATGACGGCCGCCTTGCGGCGGCG
>NZ_JAQVGQ010000155.1 GCF_028696615.1 Immundisolibacter sp.
GCCCACCCGCAGGACGTGGCCAACGCCGTGTGCTTCGCGGCGTCCGAACGCGCCAGCTACATCTGCGGCAGCGTCATCACCGTGGACGGTAACAGCACGCAGGGCGTGTATCTGTAGCGACCGTCAGCCGGGTAGGCGCAGGTACGCCCGCGCGTTGCCGCGCAGGATGGCGTCGCGCTGCGCGGGCGGCAGGCCAAGGCCGACGATGCGCCGGCCGGGCGCCGGCTCGCGGATGGCGAATGGGTAGTCGGAACCCACCATCAGCCGGTCGGCGCCGTAAAGATCAATCAGATACCGCAGTGCCAGGTCGTCGTAGACCAGCGCGTCGTAGTACATGCGCCGGGCGTAGTCGATCGGCGCGTGCGGCAGAAAGGCGTGCTCGCCGCGCAGGGTTTCCCACCCCGACTGCAGGCGCGGCAGCACCATGCCGAAGCTGCCGCCGCCGTGGCTGAAGCCGATCCGAAGGCCCGGGAATCGGTCGAGCAGGCCGCCGGTGATCATCGAGGCGACCGCAAAACCGTTTTCATTGGGGAACGCGATCAGCGCCTGCAGCAGCGGCGGGCCGATCACCCGATCCGCCCCGGCCGGGTGCAGCGCGTGCACGAACACGGCGAGATCATTTTCTACCGCCGCCGCGAAGAACGGCGCGTGGTCCGGGTGGCCGATCGGCTTGCCGTTGATGTTGCTGCCGACCTCCACACCCACCAGGCCGTACTCGCGGCGCAGCGTCTGCATCTGTGCGGCGGCGAGCTCGGGGTCCTGCAGCGGCACCATGCCGAGCCCGGCAAAGCGCTGCGGCGCCGCCGCCACCATGCCGGCGATGGTGCCGTTCACGTGCCGCGCCATGGCCAGCGCGTCGTCGGCGTCGAACCAGTACGACAGCAGCTCCGGCATGGGCGACAGCACCTGCATCTGCACATCCTCGGCGGCCATGTCCTGCAACCGCCGTGCCACGTCCCAGCTGTGGTCGCTCACGGTCCGAAACGGCTTGTCGCCGATCACCACCGTCTTGTGGCCGGGGTGATCGCAGGCGTGCATCTGCGGCCAGCGCTGGCCGCCGGCGCGGCCGGCGTAGGCCGGAAAATCGGCCGGCACGACGTGGGTGTGGACATCGATGGCCATGGGGCGTGACCTGTGCTGCGGTGGACGGGTGAATTCCGGCCGCCGATGGTACGCCGCCGGTGGCGCGGCGGTCGTCAGGAGTCGGTGGCCAGGTCCTGCGCCGGGGCCGGTAGCGCCGCTTGGGCGCTGCCGTCGTCGCCGTTGCCCGCGCCGTCCAGCGCATAGCCTTTTTGTCGAAACAGCCGCAGGCAGGCGTCGACCACCTCGGCATCGTAGGCGCTGCCGCGGCCGCGCTCGATTTCCTGCAGCGCCACGTCCAGCCCTTCGCTGAAGCGATAGGGCCGGTGCAGGGCCATGGCTTCGACCACGTCGGCCACGGCCACGATGCGCGCTTCCAGGATGATCTGGTCGCCCTTGAGTCCACGCGGGTAGCCGCTGCCGTCCAGGCGCTCGTGGTGTTGGGCGGCGATCAGCGCCACCGGCCAGGGAAAGTCGACGTCTTTGAGGATGTCGTAGCCGGCCTGGGCGTGGTCCTTGATCAGCGCGTACTCGGCATCGGTGAGTCGGCCGGGTTTGGTCAGGATTTCGACCGGTACCTGCATTTTGCCCACGTCATGCAGTTGGCCGCCCACGTCCAGCCCCTGCAGCACGCCGCCGGCCAGGCCCATTTCCGTGCCGATGGCCACCGCCAGGCGCGCGACGCGTTGCTCGTGGCCGGCGGTGTAGGGGTCGCGCCGCTCGACCAGGAGGGTCACCAGGCGCACGGTCTGCCGAAACGCGTTCTCGAGCTGGGCGGTGTAGCGGCGGATGTGCTGCGCGGCCACTTCCCGGTCGGTCAGGTCTTGTACTAGGCCGACCACGGCTGGGCGCTGCTGGTAGTGCGTGAGCGCAAAGTCGATGGCCACCTCCAGCGGGCTGCCGTCGGCGCGCAGCGCGGTCAGCAGCATGTGCCGGTGCAGCAGCTGCCCGGCCAGCACGCCGGCCAGCTGTTCGGTGACGCGGCCGAGATCCTTGGCGGCGACCAGTTGCCGCGGTGAGCGGCCGAGCAGGTCCGACGGGTCCTGGTAGCCGAACATGGTGCACAGGCGCGGGTTGACGTACGTGAAGCGGTCGTTCTGGACGATGAAGGCACCGGCGATGGACTGCTCGATCAGCGCCGAGAAACGCTGTTCGGCTTCGAGCAGCGTGGCCTGATGGGCGCGCGCGGCATCCTCGGCGGCGAGCTTGTCGAGCGCAAAGCAGATGTTGCTCGCCATCTCCGCCATCAGCTGCTGCAGGTCGGGGTCCTGCAGGTCGAGGTCGACGGTGTAGATGGTCAGCGCGCCGATCGCCTGCCCGCGCCGGCACAGCGGCAGCGCTGCCGCGGCGGTCCAGCCGTAAGGCGCCGCGCGCCGATGCCAGGGGGCGGTCAGGGGGTTGCTGGCGAAGTCGCTCACCCACACCGGGCGGTTCTCGCGCACCGCGGTGCCGGTGGGGCCGTGGCCGTGTGGGTCGTCGGCCGACACGCTGATTTCGATGCCGTCCAGGTAGTCGGTGCCGGTGCCGGCGCTGGCCGCCGGCACGATGCGCCCGCTGGCCGGATCGAGCAGGCCGATCCAGGCCATGGTCAGGCCGCCCAGCTCGACTACCGTGCGGCAGACGTCCGCGAACAGTTGCCGCTGATCGCGGCAGTGGGCGATGGCGGCGTTGCAGGCGCTCAGGGCCGCGTACAGGCGGCTGCGCGTTTCGGCGTGTTGCTGGGCGCGGCGCAGCTCGGACACGTCCAACGACAGGCCGATCAGGCGCAGCGGCCGGCCGGCGGCGTCGCGCTCGACCACCGCGCCGCGCGCCTCGACCGGAAAATAGCCGTCCTCGGCGCGGCGCAGCCGGTACTCGTGCCGGAACTGCTGCGCCGACTGATTTTGCAAGGTCTCGATGGCCGCCTCGGTGGCGGCCCGGTCGTCGGGGTGGATGCGCGCCAGCCAGGCATCGACGGGCTCATCCAGGGGCGCCGACGGCGGCAGGCCGACCACCTCGCGCCAGTGCGGCGAGAAAATCACCCGCCGCTCGGCGGGCCGGTAATCCCAGATGCCCACGCCGGCGCCTTCCAGGGCCAGATTCAGCAGTTGGTTGTTCTCGGTCGCCTGCCGTTCGCGCTCGCGCAGCGCGGTCTGCATGGCGATTGCGTTTTCGAGCGCCTGCTGCTGGCCGCGGATGCGCAGCACCGTCACCGCGAACAGCAGCACGCTGAGCAGCGTGCCGGCGATCGCGCCGCGCCAGTAGGCGCGGTAATCGCCGGCGGCGGCGAGCGTCGCGCGCTGCAGCGTCAGCTCCCAGTGCCGTCCGCCCACATCGAGCGGGTAGTGCAGCGCGTATGGCAATGGCCCGGCCGGCTGCGCCGGCGCGGCGTACAGCAGCGCAGCGTCGTGCGGCACCGTGCGGTCGTGCACGGACACTGCCGTGGCCTCGTCGAGCGGCAGCGGCAGGTCGGCCAGCAGCGCGGCGACCAGCGCGCGTGCGTCGCCGGCGCCGACCGCCCAGCCGAGCAGCGCGGCCTGGCGCTCGGCGGGGGTGTTGGTGGGCAGGCCGGGGCGATAGACCGGGGCGAACATCAAAACGGTGGTCGGCGCATCGACGCCGAGGTCCGGGATGGGCGTCAGCGGGCCGGTCAGCGCCACCTGGCCGCTGTCGCGCGCCAAATCCATGGCGCCGCGCCGGCTCGGCTTCGAGTACATGTCATAACCGAGCGCCTGCCGGCCGGGGCCGTCGGCGGGTTCGATGTAGACCAGGCTCGAATACAGCGGTCGTTGCCCGGGCGGAAACAGCGTGTAGGCCGGAAAACCCTCGGCGCGTACCTGCGCCACGTGCCGGCCGAGTTCGGCGGGCGTCAGAACGATCGAAAAGCCGATTGCCCGCACGCCCGGCAGGGTGCGCGGCAGCTGCAGTGCCCGCACATACTGGTGCCAGCCGGCGCGGTCGAGGCCCGTCGCCAGCGCCGCCGCGGCCGCCTGCAGCGCCTGCGTGCGGGCCGTCAGGCGATCCTGCAGCAGGCGGGAGACCGCCGCGCCGTGGGCCGAAAAATCGCGTTCAATGTGCCGGTCGACGTCGCGGCGCAAGGCGTGGCTGACCAGGCCGGTGGTGACCAGACCTATCAGCAATAGCCCCCAGGCGGGCCAGGCCGCCCGCGACGTCAAGAACCGAAACATGAGTGCGTGTCGTTTTTGTTTTCAGGAAACGCTGAAAAATCCCGCCGTGGAATTTTTCAGCTCGCCGCGGCGCAGTACACGCCCGCTCCGCGCACCTTGAATCAACTGGTTACGCCATTGAATGACGCCGGGGCATGTTACCCCCGGACGTCAATAAGCGTTTCCTCAACCGACGCGTATGCTCGATCATCTGTATCGTCCCGAAGGCTGTGGGTTGCATCGCTGCCGGCGCACTTCATGATCACGGTCAAGTTTGGCTGCGGTCGGCGCCGGTTGGCGCAGCGCCCCATTCGCGGGGGGCGCGAGGAAAAATTCCACGGACGGACGTGTTCAGCATTTGACCAACTGCAGGCCGTACGCGTATGTGGAAGACCATCCTGCTCACGCTCGCCGCGCTGGTGTTGCTGTCACCCGGCACCAGCGAAGCGGGTCTCGGCGCATGGTTCGCCAGACGCCTGCCCGGCGGCGAGTCGGACGCGGCGCCCCCGCCACCCACCGCCACCGTGGCCTACGGTGACGACCCGCGCCAGCGCATCGACGTGTGGCAGGCGCGCGCGCGCAATCCGGCGCCGCTAGTCATGTTCGTCCACGGTGGCGCCTGGAAATATGGCAGCAAGAACCACGCCGCCAGCCGCTGGCTGCCGGGACATCTGGGCGAGCGCGGTTACGCCTACGCCGCCATCGACTACCGCCTGGTTCCGGCGGTGACCGTCGAACAGCAGGCCGAGGATGTGGCCCACGCGCTGCGCGCGCTGCTCGACCGTGCGCCGCAGCTGCGCATCGACCGCAGCGGCGTGGTGCTGATGGGCCACAGCGCCGGCGCGCACCTGGTCGCCCTGGTCGGCACCGACGAGCGGTACTTGCGCGCGGCCGGCCTGGGCTTTGCCGACCTCGACGGGGTGATCGCCAACGACGGCGCGGCCTACGACGTGCCGATGCAAATTCACGACAGCCCGCGCCGATTACGCAAGACCTATATCGAGGTGTTCGGCAAAGACCCGGCCCGCCAGCTCGCCCTGTCGCCCGTGCAGCACGCCGCCGCGCCCAACGCCCGGGCGTTTTTGCTGCTGCACGTGCAGCGGCCCGACGGCGTACGCCAAGCCGCCGTGCTCGGCACGGCGCTGCGCAACGCCGGCACGGCGGTCGACTTTGCCAGTTTTCCCGGCAAGGGCCTGCGTGGGCATCTGCGCATCAACCGCGAGCTGGGCAATCCAGACTATGCCCCCACTGCGGTGGTGGACGCTTGGCTGCGCAAGACTTTCGGCCGGTAGGGGCGCAAGGCGGGCTACGCCGCGCTATGTCGCCATGCGTGTCCGAGGTCGGGCAGAACCATGCAGGAAGCGTGGTGCCGGTGTGCCCCGCGCGGGGCTCCCTGAATCAAGGGCTTACGCCCTCGATTCAGGCCGGAGCTGCCTGCCCCGGGCGGGATGCGCTGAATAAATCAGCGCATCCTCGACAGGCCGTTGAAAAACCTTTTTCAACGGCCTGTTAAATCAGCGCATCCGTTGAAAAATTCACAAGCTCTCGGTGCGGCTCTGGGTCAATGCCTGCCCCTCCAACGCCGCCCGCTGCGCCTCATCGAACAACCGCCCGCGACTGATGAATCGCATCCCCTGCGGCCCTTCCAGCGAGAACATGCCGCCGCGGCCGGGGATGGCGTCGATGATGATCTGGGTGTGTTTCCAGTATTCGTACTGGGCGGCGCCGATGTAGAACGGCTGGCCGCCGATGTCGCCGAGGTACACGTCCTGCGCGCCGATGATGAGGTCGCCGCGCGGGTAGCACATGGGCGAGCTGCCGTCGCAGCAGCCGCCCGACTGGTGGAACATCAGCGGCCCGTGGCGGGCCGTGAGGCACTCGATGAGGGCGAGCGCCGCCTCGGTGGCCACTACGCGCGGTGGGGCGGTCATGCGGGCTGCCTCCATTGTCGAGGCGAGGCCCGTCCGGGGCAGGATGCCCCGGCATGAATCGATGGCGGCTGCCATCGATTGATGCAGCGCGGCGCGGGCTTGGCCCGCGCCGCTGCGAACCGAAAAAGGCCAGGGATGGCGTTTTTCAGCACGTCAAAAGAACCCCAGCGCCTGCTCGCCGTAGCTGACCAGCACGTTCTCGGTCTGCTGGTAGTGGGCGGGCATCATCTTGTGGCATTCGCGGCCGATGCCGGACTGCTTGTAGCCGCCGAAGGCCGCGTGTGCCGGGTACCGGTGGTG
>NZ_JAQVGQ010000156.1 GCF_028696615.1 Immundisolibacter sp.
CGATCGCCGCCAGACGCCGCACGATCACGCCCTGCCGGGCCATGGCGCGCGCGCCGTGGGCGAGCGTGATGGTCATGATGGCCGGCAGCAGCTCCGGCGACAGCCCCACCGCCAGCGCCACCGAAAAGAGCAGCGCCTCCACCACCGGCCGCGCGAAGTACACGTTGATGGCGAACACCGCCAGCGTGAGCGCCACCATGGCCTGCGTGAGCAGCGCACCGAAGCGGCGGATGCCGAGCTCGAACTCGGTCGGCGGTGCGCGGCGGCGCAGGCGCTGGGCGATGGCGCCGAACGCCGTGCGCGCGCCGGTTTCCACGATCAGCGCCCGCGCGGTGCCGCTGCGCACCGAGGTGCCCATGAACACCATGTTGTGGCGCTGCGCCAGCGGCGCATCCGGCGGTGCCGTGCCGGGCGTTTTCTCGACCGGAAAGGTCTCGCCGGTCAGTACCGCCTCGGTGACGAAAAAATCCTTCGCCTCCAGCAGCACGCCGTCGGCCGGAATCAGGCTGCCGGCGGCCAGCAGCACCACGTCTCCCGGCACGACCGCCTCGGCCGGCAGGCTCACCGGCGCGCCGTCGCGCAGCACCATCACCCGCGCCGCCACCCGTTCGCGCAGCGCCGCCACCGCCGCGAAGGCGCGGTATTCCTGCAAGAAACCAAGCCCGCCGCTGCCGATCACGATGCCGAGCACGATGCCGGCATCCAGCCACTCGCGCAGATACGCCGACACCAGGCCGGCGAACAGCAGGATCAGCACCAGCGGGTCGGTGAACTGCTTGAGCAGCAGCGCCACGGGGGCGAGCGTCGGGCCGTCCGGCAGGCGGTTCGGGCCGTGTTCGGCCAGGCGCCGGGCGGCCTCGGCCGCGCGAAGGCCGGCAGGGTCGCTCGACAGGGTCTGCAGCAGCCGCGCCAGCGGCCAGGACCAGTAGGCATCGCGCGGGGCGTCGGACATGGCTGGGCTCGCCGGTCGGGTGGGCAATGCCGGCGCAGTATAGTGACGGCGCTTCACCACCACGCCCTGCGCCGGCTGCGTTCGTGCCCGCATCCATCACGCCCACCGTGACCCGCCCGCCGGTCGCCGGCGCCCGGCGCCTGGTCGTTGCCAGCTGGCTGTTCGGCGTCCTGCTGTTGCTGGCGGTGCTGGGCGTGGGCCTGCGCCTGGGCGAGATCCACGAGGTGCTGGCGTTGCTGCGCCGCTTGCGCCTGCCGTGGCTGGCGGCGGCGCTGGCGCTGCAGGCGGCCACTTACGTGTGTGCGGCCGCCGCCTGGCAGCGCGTGCTGGCACGCCTTGGCCAGCCGGCGCGGCTGGCCGGTCTGGTGCCGCTCAGTCTGGCCAAGCTGTTCACCGATCAGGCAGTGCCCAGTGGCGGCATGAGCGGCAACATCCTGTTCGTGCACGCCATGCGCCGGCGCGGTGTCGGCGCGCCGGCGGCGATGGCGGCGCTGGTGGTGAGCATGATCGGCCACTACCTCGCCAGCCTGCTGCTGGCGGCGCTGAGCGGCCTCGCCCTGGCGCAGTACGGCCTGCTGCATCCGGCACTGACGGCGCTGCTGCTGGCCTACGGCGCCTTCGCGGTGCTGCTGATCGGCGTGGTGTGGGCGGTGGCGAGCGGCCGCGGCCTGCCGCGCTGGCTGCCGGGGCGTCGCTCGCCGCGCGTGGCGCGCCTGCTGGACGCGCTCGCGCGCACCGCCCCCGGCGTGCTGCGCGGGCGGGTGCTGCTGACGGTGGCCTGGCTGCAGGCGGCGATCGTGCTGTTGGACGCCGCCACGCTGTGGGTGCTGCTGTGGGCGCTCGGTCAGGCGCCGGCGCCGGCGTTGGTGCTGGCGGCGTTCGTGTGCGCCAGCCTGGTGATGGAGATGGGGCCGGTGCCGCTCGGCCTTGGCACGTTCGAGGCGACTTGCGTCTCCGTGCTGGGCCTGGCCGGCGTGCCGCTGGCGGCGGCGCTGCCGGCCACCGTGCTGCTGCGCGGCTTCACCCTGTGGCTGCCGATGCTGCCCGGACTGTGGCTGACACGGCGCGAGCTGCGGCGCCCGTCGCCGGGAGCCGGTTGATTCGGAGTGGGTTCAGCCGCCGCGCTCCACCGGCCGCGCCGCATCGCGGCACCACTCGCTCCACGAGCCCGCGTACAGCCGCGCGCCCGGCATGCCGGCGTGGGCCAGCGCCAGCAGGTGGTGGCAGGCGGTCACGCCCGAGCCGCAGTAGACGATCAGCGCCTCCACTGGGCGGCCGTGCAGCAGCGCCTGCCATTCGGCCGCCAGCAGACCGGCCGGTTTGAAGTGGCCGTTGCCGAGATTGGCCTTGAACGGGCGGTTCACCGCGCCCGGGATGTGGCCGGCGACAGGATCGATCGGCTCGTGCTCGCCGCGAAAGCGTTCGGCGGCGCGGGCGTCCACCAGCAGCCGGCGGGCATCACCGAGGCTGCGCAAGACCTCGTCGGCATCGACGCTCTGCACCAGCGGCGCACGCAGCGGCAGGGCCGGCGCGCCGGCGCGGGCCGGTTGCTCATCGCCGCCGGCGATCGGCAAACCGGCCGCCGTCCAGGCGGCGAAACCGCCGTCCAGCACCGCCACCGCGTCGTGCCCCAGCCAGCGCAGCAGCCACCAGGCGCGCGCCGCGAAGCTGCCGTCGCCGGCGTCGTAGCAAATCACCTGCCGGTCGGCCGTGACGCCTAGCGCGCCCAGGCGCGCCGCCAGCGCGGCGCGGTCGGGCAGCGGATGACGGCCCGAGGTGGCCGTCACCGGGCCGGACAGGTCGGTGGCGAGATCGACATGATGCGCCCCGGGCAGGTGGCCTTCGGCAAAGGCGCGCCGGCCGGCCTGCGGGTCGGCGAGGTCGTGGCGGCAATCCAGCAGCACCGGCATCCGGCCGGTCAGCGCCGCGCGCAGGGTGGGGACATCGACGAGCGTTTGCCAGGCCATCGCCGGTGTGTTCATGGCTTCTCCTCGCAGCCCCCTTGGGATTACGCCCGGCTCTGTGGCCGGGTCGAGTAGTGAATCCTAGGCCAGTATGCGGCGCTTTAACAGGCCGTTGAAAAAGGGCTTCCTGCCCTTTTTCGACTCGGCTCGTCGCGGCACATGTCCGCGACCAGCCTCCCCCACATCAAGCGCTTGACGCGCTTGATGTGGGGGCAAGCCATCCCTGGTTTGCCTTGACAGGCCGCGCCGGCACGGGCTGCATCGAAAGGCCGGCGGTGCCGTTTGCACTATCCTGCCTGGCTTGCACGCCCATCGTCGTGCGTCACGAAAACAACCGGAGGAGCCCATGCCCGACCGCATCACGCAGATGCGCAAACTGGTCGACTACTACCTCGGCTACAACGCCACGCGCTTCATTGCCCTTGGCGTCGAAACCGGCCTGTTCCGCGCGCTGGCGGCGGCGCCGGACGGCGTGACGGTGGCCGAGTTCGCCGCCGCGCAGGGCCTGGCTGCCGACTACGCGCGGCACTTCCTGCAGACCGGCTACGCGCTGGAATTGCTGGACCTGGCAGGCGATCGCTACCGCCTGGCCGAGCACATGGCGCCGCTGCTGGCGCGCCCGGACCACAACAGTTATCTGGGCTCGCTGGCCGGATTCCACCACGTCAGCGGGCGAGATTTCGAGCGCATGCCGGCGCTGCTGAAATCGGGCGACGTGTACACCTTCCAGCAGCACGATGCCGACTTCATCCAGGCGGTGAGCGAGGTCACCGCCGGCATCGCCGGCTTCGTCGCCGCCAGCATCCTGCCCGGCCTGCCGCAGTTCGCCGGGCGGGATGATCTGAACGTGCTGGACCTGGGCTGCGGCATGGGCGGCACGCTGCTGGCGCTGGCGCGGGCGTATCCGAACGCGCGCCTGCTGGGCGTGGACGTCGAGCCGCGCTCGGTCGAGCGCGCCAACGCGCGGTTTGCCGAGGCCGGCGTGGCCGGGCGCGTCAGCGCGCAGGTGGCGGCGGCCGAAGGCGTGGACCTAGCCGCGCGCTTCGATCTGGTCACGCTCATCCAGGTGCTGCACGAAACGCAGCCCGCGGTGCGGGCCGACATCCTGGCCGGCGCGGCGCGGGCGCTGAAACCCGGCGGCGTGCTGCTGGTGGTGGACGAACCCTACCCGGACACCACCCAGGGCCTGCGCGAGGCCAAAAGCTGCGCCATGACGCAATTCATCGAGCGCTTCTGGGGCAACGAGCTGCTGTCGCTGGCGCAGCAGAAGGCGTTGATCGAGGCGGCCGGGCTGCGCGTGGATGCGCAAACCGTGCCGCCGCCGGGGCTGGTCAGCGTCACCATCGCCCGCCGGCCGGGCTGAGCGGCGCACCCTCTCCCGGCCTTGCGGCCACCCTCTCCCGCACGCGGGAGAGGGGAAAACAACCCCCGCCGCCGCCCGTTCCATTCCCCCTCTCCCGCCTGCGGGAGAGGGGCAGGGGAGAGGGTCCAGCCGCCTGCGGGAGAGGGGCAGGGGAGAGGGTCCAGCCGCCTGCGGGAGAGGGTGCTGTGCGCCTCAACCGTCAGCGTCGTCCGCGTCGCGCCGCCCGCCGGCGACGGCGTACAGCAGGGTGGTGATCTGCTCCGAGATCAGCCCCATCAGAAACACCACCACGGCGGTGGTGAACAGCACCGCGCTGGCGTTGGTGAAGCGGCCTTGGCTGGTGTAGGTGTGCAGATAATTCAGCAGCCCGCCGGCGATGCACAGCGCCGACAGCGGGGCGAAGATTTGCAGCGGCGAGTACAGCGTCGCCACGCGGAAGATGATCAGCAGGAACCGCGCGCCGTCGTGCAGCGGGCGGATGTGGCTGCGCCCGGTGCGCCGGGCGGCCACGATCGGCTCGTAGGCCACGCCGTAGCCGGCGCGGAAAAACGCCATGGTGATGCTGGTCGGGTACGAAAAACCGTTCGGCAGCAGAAACAGAAACTCGCGGAACTTGTCCGCGCGCACCGCCCGGAAGCCGGACGTGAGGTCCGGGATTTCCTGCCCGGTCATGTAGCTGGCGATGCGGTTGTACAGGCGGTTGGCCAGCGAGCGGCCGACGCTGGCCTGCGAGGCGCCGTCGCGGGCGCCGACCACCATGTCGTAGCCGTCGGCGAGGCGCGTGAGCAGGCGCGCAATGTCGGCCGGGTCGTGCTGGCCGTCGGCGTCCATGAACACGATCACCCGCCCGCGCGCCGCCCGCGCGCCGGACTTGACCGCCCCGCCGTTGCCCACGCGGTAGCGGTGGCGCACTTCCTGCACGCCATAGCGCGCGCACAGCGCGCTGGTGTGGTCGGTCGAGCCGTCGTTGACGACGATGATCTGCGCCTGCGGAAAGTGTTCGCGCAGCACCGGCAGCAGCTTTTCCAGCGCCGGCGCCTCGTTGCGCGCCGGCAGGACGATGGACAGCTCGCAGTCGGTCATGGGTGGGGGTCCGTGTCGGGAAAGCGCCGCGGCGTCACAGCGTAGCAGCGGCGGTCAGCAGGCGGCCCGGCGGCGGCTGGCGACAGCCTCGCGCAGCACGCGCAGGTGCTCGGCGTCGACCGCGCTCAGCGCCGGCTGGCGGCCGACCTGGTCCAGCAGCGCCTCGGCGGCGTCGAGATCACCCTGTAGCATCAGGAAATTGGCTTCCATCAGCCGCCACACCGGCTGCGGCGAGCGCCGGAAAGCCGAGCGCACCCAGGCCAGACCCGCGTCGAAACGGTCGGTTTCCAGGCACAGCTGGCCGTAGTTGATCCACACCTGCTGGCGGGCGTTGGCGGTGAGGCGCGGATTGGCGTCCGCCGCCGCCAGCCAGTCGAGCAGCGCCGGCGCGAGCTCGCGGCACACCGCCTCGCCGGCGCGCGCGCAGTCGGCGAGGTTCTGCAGCGCGGTCAGCGTGGTCGGCGGCAGCGGGCGGTCGCGCAGCGCGCGGGCGATGGCGGCGATCTCGGCCGCATCCGGCGCCTGCCCGGCGGCGCGCCCGGCCCACACGGCGCGGATGGCGTAGCCCGCTTCCCACGGCGCGAGCGCGTAGGCGCGCCGGTAGTGCGCCGCCGCCTGCGCGGGGTTGCCAAGGCGCTTGAACGTCAGCTCGCCCATCATCTGCTGCGCGGCGGCGGACTGCGGGTGGTGCCGGTACAGCGCCTCGATGATGGTCTCCTCGCGGTGCCAGGACGCCGCCCGGCCGAAGGTGGCAAAGCCGAGCGCGAGCGCCACCGCCACGCCGGCGGCGCCATACAACCGGCGGCGGCCGGTGTGGCGGGCAAACGCCGCCACGCCGTACACGGCCGCGAACAGCGGGCCGAAACTCGGCAGGTAGTTGCGGTGCTCGTGGGCGATCTCGAGCGGCACCACGGTCGATTCCAGCGCATGCCCGGCCACGAACCAGGCAATGCCGAAGGCCAGCACCGGCGCGCGGCGGCGCAGCAGCAGCGCGGCCAGCGCCGCCAGCAGCCAGCCGGTGAGCGCCGGCAGCG